>JABDFM010000048.1 GCA_013286565.1 Bacteroidota bacterium | reverse complement strand
GGCGAAGCAAAACCCAGTGTTTTGATGGCGGATTGGTTCAGTATTACATTATGCAGTTTATTGAAGTCAGGATTATAGTCTGTAATTGAGAAATCCCTTCCGGCAATTAATTGGATACCATACGTATTGATATAGTTACGGCTCACCCCGTCAAAACGCATGGTATAATGCGTATTGGGGTCGCTTTCCGTCCGCCTGATACCAAAATTCCGTCCCATTTCATCGCCGGGAACCCAAAAAGATGATGCGGCGCTCTTGACGCCCGGCACCTGGTTCAATTCGGCCATCAACGTATTTGTTCTAGTTACAAAGGTGGTATCTGCCGTTACAAATGCCGGTCCGTTAATAACCATTACCTGGTCGATGTTCATGCCGAGTTTCTGGCCGCTCATGTATTTGATCTGATTGTAAACTACAAACGAGCCGATAATGAGCACTACAGTAATAGTAAACTGTCCTACCACCAAAGCCTTTCTTAACACAATTCCTCTTTTGGTGCTGCTGTATTTGCCTTTTAACACCAGGATAGGTTTGAAGGACGACAAGACAAATGCTGGATAAAAGCCGGATACAAATACTCCCGACAGTATAACCAAAACAAGACCTATACTAACAGCGTAACCGTCCAGTCCCTTTTTGAATAGATCGGCCAATGACAACTGCCTGTCAACCAGCTGATTAAACACAGGTTGCAGCATTACAGCCAAAGCAATGGCTATACCTAATGCCGCAATATTGATGATAAGTGACTCTGTTAAAAATTGCCTGATCAGCTGACCTTGGCTTGCTCCTGTTACCTTACGCACACCTACCTCCATTGCTCTTTCAGCTGCGCGCGCTGTGGACAGATTGATATAATTAACCCAGGCAATGCAGATAATAAACACCGCTATGCTCAACAGGCCCCATACTACAATATAACTGCCTGTGTTGGCTATCTCGTACTCGGTATCCGAATAAAGGTGGGCTTTTAATAATGGCTGCAGGTAAAACTTCTCTACACTTCCTGATACCTTATTTCCCTCGAAATGCCGCTGACTAAAGGCAGCCATCTTGGTGTTGAATGATTGATAGTCGCTGCCAGGCTTTAATTGGATATAATGCCAGAAATCGGAATCGTGGAAATCATAATCGGCCTGTTTGTATCCCTGCTGAATGACGGTTGAATAAGAAATGAGCAGATCGAATTGCAGCAAGGAATTTTTGGGCGCATCGGCCACGACTGCGGTTATTTTATAAGGAACTGAATCCTGTGAAAGCTTAATGGCCTGGCCTACAACGGGACTGAAATCATTCGATTGAATATCAAACATTTTTCGGGCCGTTGTTTCGGAAATAACAACCGAATACGCATTTTTTAAAGCCGATTTCTGGTCTCCGGCAATAACAGGGAATGAAAACATCGATAAAAATGAATTATCTACTAACATCGCTTGTTCCTTGGGTATTTTCTTTTCCTTAAAAATGATGATCTGCTGCCCCCTGGGCAATACCCGGGTATTGTTAACTACTTCCGGGTAATCGTCTTTCATAGCTTTTCCTACACCTGAGTAGGTGATGGTGCCATGCTGGATGAGCCTGCCGTTTTGATAACGATCATTCACTACGCGATAGATATTTGCCGCGTTTTTATTGAAGTTATCGTAACTCAGCTCAAAATTTACGTATTGCAATAACAACAGGCAGGCTGCCATACCTATTGACAAGCCAAATATGTTGATCAGCGAGAACACCTTGTTTTTCCAAAGGTTCCGCCAGGCGGTTTTAATGTAGTTTCTTATCATGGCATTGGTTCAATTGTTCATTAGTGTCAATTTAATACTGTCCATTCACTATTCACCACTCACTACTAATCTACTCGCTCCTCAAACTCTCTTCGAGAGCCATGCTCCTACGCTGAAGCTTCGGCGCAAGCGTAAGCTCATTCTGAGCGAAGGCTCTTCACCGGGTTGGCCAGCGCTGCGCGTATAGCCTGGAAGCTTACAGTTACAATAGCTATCATAAACGCAAGTATGCCGGCTATGGCAAATATCCACCAGGCCATGCTGCTTTTGTAAGCAAAATCCTGTAGCCAGGTGTGCATACCATACCAGGCCAGCGGAAATGCTATTAATGCTGCGATGAACACCAGTTGTAAAAATTCCTTTGAAAGCATATTAACAATTCCGGGAATGCTGGCTCCCAATACTTTCCTTATCCCAATCTCGCGGGTGCGTTGCAGTGTACTATATGATGCAAGCCCCAGCAGACCAAGGCATGAAATAAATATGGCCAATACAGCGAAATACATAAACAACTTGCCAAAATGCTCCTCGTTGGAATATTGCTTATTAAAGTTTTCGTCAACAAAGGAATAGTTAAATGGTCGATTCGGAATTAATACTTTCCATTTATTTTCAATAGCAGCAATAGTGGCAGGTATATCTTTTGATGCTATTTTTAAAGTAAGCAACCGTACATTAGATGGATTTACACGCATATTCAGTGGTTCCACATTCTGCTGTAAAGAGCGGTAATGAAAATCCTTAACAACGCCTATAATTTTTCCATCCCTCCCCCATTGCGAAAACTTTTTGCCGATCGCGTCATTGGGCGATGCATAACCCAGGATTTTAGCAGTAGCCTCGTTTATAACAATCGCTTTGGTTGAATCTGTTCCAAAATCTTTAGAAAATGTACGCCCTGCTATTACCTTCATCCCATAAATCGGGATAAAATCGTAATCAACATCGTACATATTTATGTTGAGCGGCTGCATAGCCCCCTGCCTGTTTTCCATTTCGGAGTGGGCATTGGCATTACCTGCACCGGGTATTCCATGAGATACGGTGGCTGCTAAAACATTAGGGATTTCTTTGAATTCATTTTTGATAGCTTCAAAGCTTTTTATCACACCATCATCACCTCCAAAATCAAGCTTTAGCATCTGATTTTTTTCAAACCCCAGCGGCTGGTTACGCATAAAATTTAACTGGTTGTAAACGATGATCGTCCCAACTATCAATATGATAGAGATGGTAAACTGGAAAACAACAAGTCCCTTACGTAATAAGGCGCCTTTTGCAGATGAGTTAAACCTGCCCTTTAGTACCACAACCGGTTTAAAGCCGGATAATGCCAATGCTGGGTATGCACCTGCTGCAATACCTATCAATAAAGAGATGAACAGTGATGCAAATACATACCCGTTTTCAAAAATATTCTCACTTATTATCTTGCCCGATAATTGATTAAACATAGGCAGCAGCAATGAAACCAGCAGCACGGCAAAAACAAAGGCAATAAGGCAAAGTATTACCGACTCGCCCAGGAACTGCATGGTTAGCTGGCTACGCGCCGCTCCAATCACTTTGCGCACGCCAACTTCTTTTGCCCGCTCGGTCGCCCTGGCTGTAGTTAAATTGATAAAATTGATAGCAGCAATCAGCAGGATAAATAAAGCGACAATAGAAAAAATGTAAACGTTGCTCATGCTGCCCTGCTCAAAGCCGCCTCTGGGGTCCATGTAAGCATCCTTTAAAGGCTTCAAGTAGAGTGCATAATCTTCTCCGCCCTTTCGGTCTGATTCGCTGATATGTTTTTTTAGAAATGCCGGGAATTTTGACTGCAGCTGTGCAGCATTGGCCTCTTTGGATAACAACAAAAATGTAAAATTGTCAAAATCGCCCCACTGCTCTAAACGGCCCGGATTTTGTTTTTCGAGAGATGAAACAGAATAGAGTATATCAAATTTAAATTGCGAATTATTAGGAACATCCTTAACCACTCCGGTAACTGCAACTGGGGTTTTACCATCCAGCAACAAAGTTTTACCCATTGGATCAGCTGAGCCAAAATACTTTCTGGCGGTTGTTTCAGTCAGTACTACAGTATAAGGGTCTTTTAAGGATGTTTTTGGGTCACCTTTTATCATAGGGAAGGTGAAAACATTAAAAATAGATGGCTCCGTAATATATATCCTATTCTCCTGGAACAACTGATTATTAACCTTAACCACCATGCCATAAGGGAATATCCGTGCAGACTCTAGCACTTCAGGAAAATCCGCCTTGATGGCCGGCCCCATAGGCGCTGATGAAGAAGAAAACTTCAGTACATCATTAGCCGATTTGATATCAACATTTAACCTATAAACCTGGTCGGCATTTGTATGATACTTATCGTAACTTAATTCAAAGCTTACATACATCAGGATCAATAAAAACGCGGTCATGCCCACAGCAAGTCCAATAATATTGATCAGTGAGAAGCTCCGGTGCCTCCAAAGATTTCTAAATGCTATTTTGATGTAGTTTCTTATCATGGTTTTGTTTATCGGTTCACTTGTTCATTAGTTCATTGGTCTAAGTTTGAAATTTCACTGCAAACTGCTACAGCGAACTGCCCACTACTCGCTACGCAAACTCTTCACCGGGTTTACCCTCGCAGCTTTTAGCGTTTGATAAGCAATGGTTATCGCTGCTATGGCAAACGACACCGCAATAGCCACTACAAATATTCCCGGCCCGATACTGATGTGATAGGCATAATTATTCAGCCAATTGTTCATTACCCAATACCCCAATGGCGCGGCTACAGCAAATGCAATCAATATCAGTACAACGAACTCTTTGGAGAACATGCCAATGATGCTGATCAACGGTGCGCCCAATACTTTGCGGATACCCACTTCCTTAGTGCGCTGCGCCGCGGCAAACATAATGAGGCCATACAAGCCCAGGCAGCCTATGATGATGGCAATGCACGAGAAAAATTTAAAGGCGGTGTACTCCTTTTGCTCCTGGATATAAAAACTGGCGATATGATCGTCAAGGAATTTATATTCAAATAAATTATCAGGAAATAAAGCCGACCACGATTTATTTATCTGGTCAATAGTTTTGGTGATCGATCCGGCGCGGAGCTTCACATCCGCCATAAAAAATCTTGGTTTATTGTACCCCAGCACACAGGACCTGCGCAATTTGTGCTTAGATTCGCTCTGGAAGTCCTGAACTACACCGGAGATAGTAACATTGGTTCCGTTGATAATGATGTGCTTGCCAATAGCTTTGGCGGGGTCAGTGATCCCGAGTTTATGGATCAGCGTTTCATTAACCGCCACTGTTATAATAGTATCTTTTTGGGCACGGGCGGTTACTTTCTGACCCGCCAGCACTTTCAGGCCAAAAAGATCGAAATAATTTTCATCCACAAATCGCACTTCAGTAACATCATCTTTGGTAATGCCAAAATCAGGTGCGGTAAACCCGCTGGCGTTGTTGTTGTAGGACGGCGCACCATTGGAAAAAGTAACCTGCTCAACACCGGGGTTATTGACTAATTGCTGGTGCAGCACGTCCATCTTAGCCTGGTTAGGAATATTGAATGATACTATTGCGTCCTTATTAAAGCCCAGGTCCTGGTTTTCAAAAAAGTCCATTTGATTGGCCACAATGATCGTCCCCACGATCAATACCTGGGAGATGGCGAATTGCGTTATTACAAGTCCTTTGCGCAGCGTAAACCCTTTTACAAATTGTGCCCCTTTATCCTTGAGCGAGTCGACAGGTTGAAAAGCCGATTGCACAAAAGCAGGGTAAAGACCCGCTATAAGGATCACCGTTATCGCTATCCCGGCAATATAAGCCATCACAACAGGCTGTGTCAGTTGTGAAGGATCGAGCTTCGTATTGAACCATACCTCTGAACCTGATAAAAACACCGAGGCCAGCACGATACCAAGCACAAGCGAGATCAAAACCAATACCGTAGTTTCGCCCAGGAACTGCCCGATCAGTTGCTTGCGGTTAGCACCCAAAACTTTTCGGACACCCACCTCTTTAGCCCGTTTTATCGCCTGGGCCGTTGCCAGGTTGACGAAGTTAATGCAAGCCGTGATGATAATAAGCAGCGCTACGCCGAACAGGGCATAGTAAGTATCCCTTGAGGTTGGTGTAACTACATTGTTGATATATCGCTGATCGAAATGAACATCCTTTAGTGGTTGAAGCGGGAACCTGACTTCTTTGGGGTTAAGGTTCCAGTTTTTATGCATAAATCCAGGTATGCGGGCCTGAACATTTTTAATGGGATAATTTTCAGGCAAGAGCATAAAAGTAAAAAAGCCACCACCGATATCATAGATATTATTCAGGTTTTCTTTAACCTGGTTCCTGATGGTTTCGAACGAAAGCAATAGCTGTATGGGAACACTCCGGTTTGAGGGGAGATCCTTGATAACTCCCGTAACTTTGGCATCGAACTGATTTTCAACATTGATCACCTGGCCCATTGGGTCGGTATTTCCATAATACTTTTTGGCGATGCTCTCGGTGAGCACAATGGCATTCGGTTCCTTTAAAGCAGTTTTAGGATCGCCTGATATCCATTGGAAATCGAATATTTGAGGGAGGTATTCGTCGGCAATAACAAAATCTTTTTCCTTGAAGCGCTGGTTGTGGATCTTGACCATCGCTTCCCGGTTATACATCACTTGCGAAACCTGGAGCTCGGGAAATTCAGCGCGCATTTTAGGTGCAACAGCCAAAGATATGTTTGAATTAAAATCGATCGCGTTCCAGGTTACGCGGTAAATGCGGTCGGCTTTTTTATAGTTGTCAAAGGTGAGTTCATTTCTGACAACCAGGAAAAGAATAAGACACGAAGCAATGCCCAGTGTCAGCCCTAAAATATTTAGAAAAGTGTAGCTCCAGTTACGCCTGATGTTCCTGAAAGCAATAAGAATATAGTTCCTAAACATAGCCTCACCTGTTAAAAATTAGCGAAAACTCAAACTAACCCCTTCTTTGCAGAAGGGGTTAGAAGACACATTAATTAACTGATTACTAAACTAATACAGTTCCTGGGATGATCCTTATCAGATCATTATATTTTCCATCACCGTTTGTCCGTCTAACAAGCGGATAATGCGATGGCTGTAACGGGCGTCATGCTCAGAGTGGGTTACCATAATGATGGTAGTGCCATGCTCGTTCAGGTCCGTTAATAATTCCATTACATCGTTACCGTTGCTGCTATCAAGGTTACCGGTGGGCTCATCCGCCAATATCAATTTGGGTTTGTTCACAACAGCCCTGGCAATAGCCACACGTTGCTGCTGACCACCCGATAGTTGCTGTGGATAGTGGTTACGACGGTGCATGATCTGCATTTTGTCCAGCACTTCTTCCACCCTTTTCACCCTTTCAGAACTTGGAACTCCTGTATAGATCAATGGCAATTCCACGTTTTCAAATACGGTAAGCTCATCGATCAGGTTAAAGCTTTGGAACACGAAACCAATGTTGTGCTTGCGCAGATCGGCTCTTTTGCGCTCATTGAAATGAGCCACCTCAACACTGTTGAACATGTAGCTTCCGCCATCCGGATCATCAAGCATGCCCAAAATATTAAGCAGGGTTGACTTCCCGCAACCCGATGGGCCCATTATAGCTACAAACTCGCCTTTTTTAACGTCAATAGACAGCTTGTTTAAAGCGATGGTTTCTACCTCTTCGGTGCGGTAAAATTTTTCGAGATCAGTAATTTTTATCATTTGTGCCTCCTAAATCCTTTGTTTTAGCTCAGGATTTGATTTTTTTGTTTATGAATTAGTTTATATATCAGTTTAATTTTATGCTTCGTTATTTCGTCAGTACCAGTTCCTGGATATCTCCGTAATTCTCATAGCTCGAGGTAATTACCTTGTCGCCTGGTTTCAGGCCACCGGTCACTTCGTAAACATCTGTATTATACCTGTTCAATTGTATAGGTACTCTGTAGGCTGTTTTGCCGTCATCACTCACCTTAAATATCCAGTTACCACCTGTTTGCTGATAGAAACCACCTTTGGGTAATAATAATGCAGGCACTTCGTCACTAAATGCAAGCCTGATCTGCAATGTTTGTCCCTTCCTTAAGCCGGGTGGTATTTCGCCCACAAATTCCATATCAACCGGGAACTGGCCATTAGTTATCTGTACAAAAACTTTTTTCACCGTTAGCTTGTAAGTTTTATCGTCTGTTGGGTAGTAAGCTGTCAGGCCGGTAATTACCCTGTTGATATAATGGTCATCTACCAGCGCACGTATCTTAACACCATCAAAACCATCTATCTGTGCCAGGTGATCACCCCTGTTTTTGTTCTGACCGATTTCTGCATCCAGTGATGTTAACTGACCGTCGATTGGCGCCTTGAGTATAAGATCAGATACCTCTTTTCTCACTAATTGCAAACTCTTATTCATTTGCTCGTATTGCTCTTTTGCCTGCCTGCTTTGTTCCTTGGTCAATACACTATCCTGTTGCAATATTTTCGATGCAAGTTTCTTTTTTTGCAAGGCGTAATTGTAAGCATTCTCAGCTATCTGGTATTCCTGCAAACCGATAGCCTTTTGAGCATATAATTTTTTATCCAGGTTATATACCCGGTCTGCATCCTTAAAAGCGCTTTCTGCGTCAGCCATGGTCTGCAACCTGTTTACTGTGTTCTGCTCTGCCTGGTTTTGCGATATCTGCATTTGGGTTTGCACATTGTAAACCGTATTTTCAGAGTTAGCCAGGCTTAGCTCTACATCGGTATTGGATAATCTTAATATGGGATCGCCCGCTTTTAGTTTGGCGCCATCTTCTACATATCGTTGTTCAACACGGCCACCCTGTACTGCATCAAGATAAATAGTGACACGGGGATATACCTGGCCATTCACCGGGATAAACTCCTGGAATGGTCCTTTCTTAACTTCGCTGATGGTGATACGGTCTATAGGCGCGTTGTATTTGCTCTTGCCGGTTGTAGAATAAATAATATATGCAACAAACACTACAAATACGGTAATGCCTGCGATGATCATTATACGTTTGCTATTCCAGGTTTTCTTTTCAATTTTTCTGTCCACGGTATTATTTATATTTTGGTATTGATTATAAAAAGATATGCCACAAATTAAATGACTGTTTTTCAGTCTTTTAAAGTCAAAAACTCAAATCAAAGCGTACGCTTCTGTTACAGCAAGTGTACGGTTATGATACAGTATATTTTTGGCTTGAATTATAATAAAGCTGTTTTTCAGCCACTTGAAATTATGGTAAATGAGTTGATAATTGACATTTGACCGATAGTTGATGATTTAAAGATCATAACGATTGACTTTTGGTTTAAAATACGTAAAATTGGAACTATTAGCATATTTATTGCTGATGCTAATTTAATGTTCCTTTTACCATGGTGTTCATTGTAAATTACTAACTATTCAATTATTACTCATATATAATCAATATGATATTAAAGAAAGCAACTGTTTTAGTTGTTGATGACGACATTGACGTATTGACCGCGGTTAAACTACTGCTCAAAACAGAAGCTAACGAGGTGATCACCGAAAAAAATCCCGAAAACCTGAACTGGCTGCTGCAGCGCAATGAGGTGAACCTGGTTTTGCTGGATATGAACTTTAACAGTGCCATTAATACCGGTAACGAGGGTTTATACTGGCTGAGAAAGATCAAAGAGTGGAAGCCTAATGTTTGTGTGATCATGATCACCGCTTATGGCGACATCGACCTGGCAGTCCGTTCATTAAAGGAAGGCGCCGATGATTTTATTGTAAAACCATGGCACAACGAAAAGCTGATAGGCACCATTAAGGAGCTGCTTGATAAGCAGGAAGGCACCAAACCGGCAAAGGCAACGGTAAAAACCGTTGGAGATACCTCCATATTGGGCGAATCGGAAGTGATGCAGGATATCTTTTACAAAGTGAATAAAATAGCCCCTACCGATGCCAATATCCTGATATTAGGAGAGAACGGCACCGGCAAGGACCTGATGGCAAAAGCCATCCACGAACGTTCACTACGGGCGGATAAGCCTTTTATAAAGGTGGATGTGGGCGCGTTAACGGATACCTTGTTTGAAAGTGAATTGTTCGGCCACAAAAAAGGCGCTTATACCGATGCCCGCGAAGACCGTACCGGCCGTTTTGAAGATGCCCAGGGTGGGACTTTATTTTTGGACGAGATCGGGAATATCACCCTGCAGCAGCAAGCCAAATTGCTTACCGTGCTGCAAAACAGGCAGGTAACCCGCTTGGGGACGAACAAAGCAGTCGATATCGATATCAGGCTGATATGCGCCACCAATTTACCCTTATTTGAACTGGCAAATGAGAACCGTTTCCGTAAGGATCTGGTTTATCGCATCAACACCGTCGAAATAAATATGCCGCCCCTGCGCAAGCGCAACGAGGATATTGTGATACTGGCAAAGCATTTCGCAAAATTATATGCCAGTAAATATTTAAAACCCGCTGTAGATTTTGACGCCGGTGCTTTACAAAAATTGAAGCAATATAATTTCCCCGGTAATGTGCGCGAACTGCAATATACTATTGAAAGGGCGGTTATTATGGCCGATGATCACCTGTTAAAAGCTGATGACCTGATATTTTCCATATTGG
Source organism: Bacteroidota bacterium (assembly GCA_013286565.1). Taxonomy (GTDB): domain Bacteria; phylum Bacteroidota; class Bacteroidia; order Sphingobacteriales; family Sphingobacteriaceae; genus Mucilaginibacter. The sequence goes on along the minus strand of JABDFM010000048.1, from coordinate 15,865 downwards.
AAACACCTGCGGACAATGAAACGGAGGCAGATAACGTACCATTAAGCACCCTTGAGAAAAATGCCATATTGCGCGTTATCGAAAAGAATAATGGCAATATTACCAGGGCTGCTAAGGAATTGGGGTTGACACGTACCGCACTATACCGGAGGTTAAGCAAATATGATATTTAAGCGTTATGAATGGCGGCTTTTGCTGCGGGTGCTCATCCTCTTCGTTACACTGACTGCTACCTCACTCATAGCAGTGCAGGGACAGAGTTATTATATCTACCTGTTAATAACCTGCCCGTTGCTGGTTTACGAGTTGATAGAAATGATCCGTTTCCAGAAAAAGGCGCAGGACGAGGTAAGCCAGTTTGTTGAATCCATTCATTACCGTGATTTTTCGCGCCACTTTGATGTGCGCAAAGCACCAAACGAGTTAAAGCCCTTGCGTAAGGGCTTCAACGAGATCAACACCACCTTTAAGCTCATCAGCCGCGAGCGGGAAACACAGTACCATTATCTGCAAAAAATATTGGAACTGGTAGATACCGGCATCCTGTCCTACGAGAACGAGACCGGTGAAACCGGCTGGATAAACGAGGCCTTTAAAAATCTGATCGGTATCCCCTACATCAAGACCATTTACTCGTTAGAAAAACGGGAAGAAACACTGTATAATGAAATTATCAAGCTAAAACCAGGCGACAGCAAAGTAGTTTCCTTAACCCGCAACCAGCAATTAATTAAAATACTGATGAGTGCCAGCGTTTTACGCAGCGACGATAAAATTTACAAGCTCATTGCGTTTCAGAACGTAAGCGAGGCCCTGGACGAAACCGAATCAAAAGCATGGCAAAAACTGCTTAATGTAATGACGCACGAGATCATGAACTCGGTGGCCCCTATTTCGTCATTGGCTGATACATTGAAAAACCGCCTGCAAAGTCCCGAGATTGCCAATAGCCCGGTAAGCAGTCAGTTGGAGGATCTGGAATTAGGTATCGACACCATTAAACGCCGCAGCGAGGGCCTGCTGAAGTTTACCGAAAGCTATCGTAACCTCAACAAGATCACCAAGCTCGATCTGAAAAAAATATTGGTACGCGATATGTTTGAGAACCTCAACAGCCTGATGCAGCCCACTATGGAGAAAAAGCACATCGAACTCGAAATAGTATTGCGCGATCCTGCCCTGGCTATCGAAGCGGATATCAATCTGTTAGAGCAAGTGCTGATCAATTTAATAGTGAACGCTATTGAAGCAGTAAAGGACAAGGAAAATCCGCGTATATCCCTCTCAGCCGAGGTACAGGCCAATAACCGCACGGTAGTTAAAGTGGCTGATAACGGCATGGGTATGCCTACTGAACTCCTTGATAAGATTTTCATCCCCTTCTTTAGTACCCGCAAAACCGGAAGCGGCATCGGGCTAAGCCTGTGCAAACAGATCATGCTGCTGCATAAGGGCAATATCCAGGTGCAGTCGGCTGATGGAAAAGGCTCGGCATTTTTGCTGCAATTTGCAGGATAAAGTTTGAGCAAGTAAAATGGTTTAAATATTTTGTAGCGTTTTAAGTCGGTGATACGTAATGACTTTATAACCTTTTTTGTTACGATCATGAAAACAAAACTATCTATGCTGCTATGCCTATGCATTTTATTAGCTGCCTGTAAAAAAACCACAGTTACCCCAACAAATAATGCAGCAATTAAAGGAACCTGGGAACTTAGGGCAACGCGATATGGCAATATATTACCTGCCACATACCCGCAAGACAATGGCCATGTACTAAGTTTTGGCAATACTGCTTTCGCCCAATATTTTGTGGATGTTTTGGTTGATAGCGGCAGCTATGCCAAGAGCACTAATAGTATATACCAATACACCGTTTTTGCAAGCGACAACACTGGTTCTTTTACAAATAATATAATTCTAAAAGGAGATACTCTTGAGCTCATCCCCGGCGATCCCGACGCTGCGAGGGGTTTCTATGTCAGGACTGGCAATAATCCTTTACACTGACTGGTTTGGGTTTAGCACCCAAAACCGGCTATTTCTCACATCACCACTCTCACCTTGATCTGCCCATCAGACAAGGTACGGATGATCAGTTTTTCCTGGGTTGGGTAAATAGCCTGGATATCCAGATCCTGTATGCTAACATCTGAGTGGATGCCATTACCATAATCGCGGCTCATTTCTTTTTGTATCCGGGCTTTACTGTCGGCAATAAATTGGGTAAAGTTGTAGGTGGCCCGCTGGCGTATCATATCAGTTATTTTACCGTTGAACATCCATTTGGCAGCCTTTAGCATCCAGGTTTTTGTTTGCAGATCGAAACTCAGGTCGGGGAACGAAAGTTCATGCGTAGCCATATCATAGGTTGGTGTGCCCACCAGGTAAATGGTGCCTGTGCTTGAGCCGCTAAAATCTACCTGCATCGCTATCTGCTTACCTATGCCCCAAATTTTGGTTTGAGTTACAGTAAATACCTTCCCTGCCACCTGTATACTTTGACCAACAACTTGCTGGTTAACAATATTGGTGAGGTGATCATAATTCTCTAACAGATCAAGATATACATTAAAGCCATTAGCCGGGGTGTAAGTGGATAAATTTGGCAATGGTTTCAGCGGCTGCGGGTTGCTCGCTATAGTTACTACAGGTTTTGCAGACAGTCCTACCGAAAAACTGAGCAGCGAACCATTTAAACTAAAACTACTTAACCGTACCGATTGCGGGTTGATGGAAACATAACCCACATTACCCACCGGGGTTTCGGAAGCTATGTTTTTCCATAATTGTTCCACCATCGGCCTGATATTATAGGCAGCAATTTTGGCGTCAACCATTTTACTGAGATCATTTAAAGGCGCGTTGATATATTGGATCAACCGGTCGGTAACATCAATGTTTCCCATAAACACGTTGCAGCGGTCTATCGGATTTGGGGCCGGGAATAAAATTGTTTTGGATCGTAAATGGTAATCGGGCGTCACGTTAATGGTAGATCTATAAGATATTTCCATTCTCCTCGGCGCCTCGCCCACACCGCATTGTGCAGATACCGTTGGCACAATACATTGCGGCCCTGAACCTAAAAGCGAGGAACATTTGGCACAATACGATGCGGTGAAACCATAACTGCCGGTAAACTTCAGGTTGACCACATTATTGCTGCCTGTGATAATAAAAGGGGTGCGCGTAAAAGTATAATTGTATCGTAATCCCTCGCAAGGCTGCTGGTTATCAGAATATTTATTAGGCACCGAGTTTTCGGCCTGCACAAAATAGGTTTTCAGGTCAACCGTAACCGGCACCTCCACATTGGAAATTGGCTGAACGATCTTGGGGACATCGGCCCCGGTATTAGCGGGTGCCAATGGTTTAAGCGTGGTGCAGGAATAAAATATAAGCGGCAGTAATAATACCGTCAGGAGTTGTTTTGGGTTAAGTTTCATGTGAGGGGTCAAAGGCCGTAAAAATAATAAAATTCCATGTTGGAATAAATTAACCCTTTTTATCCATCACCGGGTGCTGGGAAAATATGATCGTAAACAGTATTGCAAAAACCGAATAAATACCGGCCAATATCCAAACCCCGTAAGGCAGGGTATGATCACTGATAACAGCTTTTACCAGGGCAAGCGCGCCAATAATAAAATGTGTCAAATTAGATACAGAAACGGGTTTATTATAAATACCACCGATAATAGTTCCTTTAGCCATCCAGTTGAGCATAGCAAATGCGAAGAACAATGCGCCCAATATTTGGAATATCAGTTGTAAGGTTTTGGATGGAGGAATCCCGGTTAAACCGGCTATTTCATTTGGAAAAAAAGTAAGGCTAATCCCTATCGCTGCTAAAAATATAGCGCTCAGCATCATAACTAAAGTGGTATTCGTTTGCTTCATTGTGTTTAAGGTTTTTTACTACGGGCTAAGATAGTTTCTTTTTTTCTCAGAGATGATATGAACTGTACTCTCTGAATTAATTCTATAAGTCCCGGTTCAGGCAACCTCAAAAAGTCAAACTTGCACCTGCCGTAAAAAAGAAGTAGCTTCCGTTGGTACTATTGCCTACATAGCTTACCTGGTTAAATGGCTGGGTAAGGTAAGGTGTAATAGTAAACTGCCAGCTATTTAAAGTATAAGTTACAGGCAGCGATCCGCTAAGTGCAAGTAATTTATATTGCTTAACCTCACGCTGTTTTGCCTGTGTAACGGTTTGATTAAGTATTTCTTGTTGGGACAAGCCTGGAAACAATGTTGTGATAGGCGAGATTATAGCCGGATTAGCAAGGGCCCTCGGCACCTGCGAATTGGTATAATATGTTTCGGTGAAGGATTGCGTACCACTGTATAAGTTTACCGTAGGAGTTATTTTAAGGCCATTGGATTTAAGCGCACCAGTTTTATATAACCAGATATCTTTTTCTATCTGTGCATTGTTAATAATATCGCGGTTATTGCCTTTATCAATACTATAAGTGCCGCTTATGGTGAATTTAAAAATACCAGTGTAGCTTAGCTGCCCATCGATACTGGCATTAAACGAGGATAGTATGATTGGGCTTTTATTGGTTATAAAATACTTGGTAACCGAGATTGCACCGCCAAATTGCTTTTTATCGTCAAAAGAAAATACATAGCCAGGAGTAATAGCAAGCCCCTCTGCTCCTGATTTCGGCCCGTTAACATCAAAGTAATCAGTCGCGCTCAGGAATAAGCCCTGTTTAGATATTACGGTGAAAGAAGGCAATAAGACAGGAACCCCTGACATATCTTTGCGCCCGGCATAAGTAAGATTTGACATATACTGCAAACCCGCATTAAAGTATATGGCCTTAGTTGAGTTTTGAATCCCTGCCGTATCCGGCTTAACATTTTGTGCGGCAGCATTAAATGCTAAGCCTGCCATTAATACAATGATGGTTAATTTTAATATTTTCATGGTAGATATAGACGATGTTAATTAAAAAAATGAAAGACCATTATATGGCCTTTCATTTATAAACTCATTTTAAATATTATTGTTTAGAAGCGCCTGCACTTAATTTATCTGATGCAGAAGTTTTAACATCGACGGTTTTCTTGTCTGCCTTAGCGCTGGTATTAGAAGATGTTGCATTAGAAGCATTAACCTTAACTTTCTTTGATGAAGCACCTGCATTAGCATTGCTGTTTGAAGCAATACTGCTGCCTGCACTCAATTTTGTGCTTTTTATTTTGTGTTTAGCTATGGCAACTTTTTTGCCTGTTTTGTTTATTGCAGCATCTGTCTTTTTGCTGGTGTTAGCCATCGCCGTGGTAGATTTATTTTCGGCAGTCGTTACTGCACCTGTTGCGTCTGTTTTTGCATTTGCAGCCGCACTTACCGATGCTGAACCGGAAGCATTTGCTTTGTCAACAGCTGTGCTTGATGCTGCAGTGGATTGGGTATTAACTTTACTATTTAATTTAGCTGTTTGATCGGCAGAGTTTTTAGCAACTTCGGTAGTTTTAGCGGCAACCTGATTGGTTGCATTAGTAGCATTGCTTACCACTTTTTGGCTTGTTGCTGCTGCATTGACTTTAGGCAGCGCGGTTTTAGTAGCAATTTTAGTTGCGGTGGTTGCAGCAACATTAACTTGTGCAAAACCGGCCTGCGCTGTAAAAATAGCGGCGGCGAACAGGACTGATTTCATTACATTTTTCATAGTATTTCTGTTTTAGTTTAATATATAAGAGAATTTATTAATCCAAATCCTCATTGTTTTATATTTATAGAGGGCTTATTTACTTCAAGGTTTAATTGTATCGTCACAAAACTTTTACAAAGCCTGATTTTCAGGGAATTAAAAATACTTCCAGCTTCCTGGAATATATGGCAAACACAACTTTTTCACACGTGCATTTAAAGCGTTATTAAAAACTATCAGTTGTAGTTATTTAAGTTTTATATTCTTAAATGGATAAAAAAACTATTCAACTTAATCTAACTCAATCAACCTGATCAACTCTACAAACCCTGCCAATTTGACAACCTTACCCACTTTGGAACAAGCATTGATAAAGGAGTGTTGGTAATTACATTAATCCAAAAAAACATTACACATCATGCAAGAAAAAGGAACGATTTCGATCCATACCGAAAACATTTTCCCGATCATTAAAAAATTCTTATACTCTGACCACGAGATATTCTTACGCGAGCTGGTATCAAATGCCGTAGACGCAACGCAAAAGATCAAACGCCTGAGCTCGCTGGGGCAATATACCGGCGAATTAGGCGACTTGCGTGTTGAGATCGCCTTTGACGAAAAGAAAAAAACCATCACCATTTCCGACAACGGATTAGGTATGACAGCCGAAGAGATCAAGAAATATATCAACCAGATCGCTTTTTCGGGTGCTACCGAATTTATGGAGAAGTTTAAGGAAGCTAAAGACGCTAATGAGATCATCGGCCGTTTTGGCTTAGGCTTCTACTCCTCTTTTATGGTGGCCGATAAAGTAGTAATTGAAAGTTTATCGTACCAGGAAGGTGCTGAGCCTGCCCGCTGGGAATGTGATGGCAGTACCGAATTTGAGTTGAGTGATGGCAGTTTGACAGAACGCGGTACCGAAATAACCCTGCATATTAATAAGGACTCCGAAGAATTTTTAAGCCAACACCGCTTACAGGAAATACTGGACAAATATTGCAAGTTTTTGCCTGTACCCATCATTTTCGGCACAAAAACTGAAGAGGAACCTGATGGTGAGGATGAAGAAGGCAAACCAAAATATAAGTCGGTTGAAGTTCCGAATGTTATTAATGATACAAATCCTATCTGGACCAAATCGCCGAACGATTTGAAAGATGAAGATTACCTGGATTTCTACAAGCAATTTTATCCCTTCTCAGAAGATCCGCTTTTCTGGATACATTTGAATGTGGATTATCCTTTTAATCTGACCGGCGTGCTGTACTTCCCGAAGGTTAAAAACGACTTCGATTTTCAGCGCAATAAGATCAAATTATATTCCCGCCAGGTATTTATTACCGACGAGGTAAAAGATATCGTACCCGAGTTTCTAATGCTGCTGCATGGGGTGATCGATTCACCGGATATCCCACTGAATGTATCCCGTAGTTTCTTACAGGCCGATAGTAATGTGAAAAAGATCAACAGCTATATCACCAAAAAAGTAGCTGACAAACTTTCGGACCTGTTTAAGAACGACCGCAAGGCTTATGAAGAAAAATGGCCCGATATTGGCCTGTTTGTAAAATACGGCATGGTGAGCGAGGAGAAATTTTATGATAAAGCAAAGGATTTCGTGCTGCTAACCAACACCGCCAAACAAAACTTCACACTGGAAGAATACAAAGAGAAAGTAGCTCCAGAACAAACTGACAAAGATGGCCGCCTGGTTTATATTTATACAAACGACCCTGAAAAACAGGATTCGTTTATCCAATCGGCAAATAAAAAGGGTTATGATGTGTTGCTGATGAACTCGCCTATTGATAACCACTTTGTGAGCAGCATGGAGCAAAAGCTGGAGAAAACCACAATGAAACGTGTGGACTCTGATGTGGCAGATAAATTGATCAAAAAAGAGGATGCACCGGCACATATTTTAACCGAGGAAGAATCAACCAAAGTGAAAACCATTTTTGATAAGGCCATTAATCGCCCTGCTTACAAGGTAGAATTGGAAAGCCTTAACCCGGACGAATTACCTGTAACTGTTACCATGGACGAGTTTATGCGCCGCATGAAAGAAATGGCCGCAATGGGTGGCGGAATGGGATTTTATGGCAATATGCCCGATAATTATAAAGTAGTGGTTAACGCTAATCACAAACTGATCACCCGCATATTAAATGATGAGAACGAGGAAGAACAAAGCCAGCTGGCACGCCAGGCATTTGATCTTGCTTTACTTTCGCAAGGCTTACTAACCGGCGCCGACCTGACCGAGTTTGTAAACCGCAGCGTTAGTTTGATCTGATAAAGAACCACTAATAGCTAAAAAGCCCCAAACAATTTGGGGCTTTTTTTATTGAAATAAATATCACGTAATTTTATGGAATATCTCTTCGTTATTCATCCTATCTGTGTTATGAAAACTTTCAGAAAAATATTCATCCTGGTACTAATAGTTAGCGCCGGATTAAGTGCCGTGAACGCGCAAACATCAAGAAAAGATAAAAAGGCAGCCAAAGAAGCGGTTGTAAAAACCAGCATCGATACCCGGAATTACATCTTCCTGGCCAATTATGTGCTGCCGCAACGCGGGGGTGGCCATGCGCTTACATCGGAGTATGATCTGCGGATTACTAAAGATACCGTAGTTGCTTTTTTGCCTTATTTTGGTCAGGCTTATTTTGATGTGCCCTACAACCCAACTGATGGTGGCATTAAATTTACTTCGACCAAATTTAGCTACACCACAAAAGAAAAGAAAAAAGGCGGTTGGGAGATCAGCATTAAGCCTACAGATGTAAAAAATACCAACAGCCTGATGTTATATATTTCGTCTGATGGTTATGCTACCCTGACGGTAAATAGTACCAACCGCGATGTGATCACTTTTAACGGTATTTTGAAGTAAAGTATAATTTGTCTGAACCTTGATTTGCACGATTTTAGGATTTTCATGATTTCATATCTGATGACTTCTGTCAAATCAGGTTAATTTTTTAATCCTATAAATCATGGTTCAGACAATAGCCCTGCGTTATCCTTCAACCCTACTCCTGATAACTTTCTTTTAAAAGCCTCTTGTATCAGGTAAAATATCTTTTTCGCGGCAGGCTTGAAATGTAAGCCATGCGGGCGAATGTTGGAGATACAATTGCGCGATTCGTCCGTTAATCCTGGTTGGGGATTAAAAGTTAAGTAAGCTCCCATACTGTCGGCAGAGCTCAAACCCGGCCTTTCGCCGATAAGGATGAGCGATAGTTTGGCATTAAGGTACATTCCTACATCATCAGCAATAGCTACCCTGCCTTGTTTCACAAGGCATATTGGGGCAAGCTTTAACCCGGCTGCTTGTAATTGCGGGGTCAATACTTTTAATAACGCAACAGCATTGCTGTTAACCGCAGTTGCCGACAGTCCGTCGGCTATGATTATAACTATATCTATTCCTTTGGTGGGTTGATCTGTTAATTGGCTGATAGATTCCTCACTTAATTGTCTGCCCAGGTCGGGCCGTTGTAAATATTGTTCCCGGTAAGCGGCCTGGCTATGGAGTTGTAAAACGGGCAGGTCAAACTGTTGTAGCTCATCTGATAATTTATCCATATCCAATTCAGAATAAACGGCATCACGTGCATGGGCGTGGGCGAGTTTAAACGCTAAAGATTGCTTCAAAGGGATACTGGTGCCTGTGCGCCCAATTCCTATCCGCGCAGCTGTAAACTCCTTTAATACGCTTATCGGATCACCTTCTGGCTGCTGTAATGGTTCTATTTCATCCATAACTCTTTTATTCCTTTTAACAATCGCTGATCGGGTTTAGGCATCAATTTACCCTGCGTATCCATTATCCCCTGTTTCATCAGCCAGGCTTCAAACTCCGGCGCTGCCCTTAACCCCAGCACATTCCGCAGGTATAAAGCATCATGAAATGAGGTTGACTGATAATTCAGCATAATATCATCCGATCCGGGGATGCCCATTACAAAGTTACATCCTGCAACTCCTAACAGGGTTAATAAATTATCCATATCATCCTGGTCTGCTTCGGCATGGTTGGTATAACAAACATCTACACCCATCGGTAAACCAAGTAGTTTACCGCAAAAATGATCTTCCAGTGCCGCGCGGATGATTTGCTTCCCATCATACAAATATTCAGGCCCGATAAAGCCAACCACGGTATTAACCAGCAATGGCTTATATTTCCGCGCAACAGCATACGCCCGCACCTCGCAGGTTTGCTGATCTACCCCGTGATGCGCGTTTGCAGATAATTCGCTGCCCTGCCCGGTTTCAAAATACATTACATTGTTTCCTATCGTGCCGCGGTTCAGCGATAAGGTGGCCTGGTAGGCTTCATCCAGCAAATCCAGGCTGATACCGAAACTGGTATTGCTCTGTTCCGTGCCCCCGATAGATTGAAAACACAGGTCAACCGGCGCTCCCTGGTTGATCAGCTCCAAAGTAGTGGTCACATGGCACAATACGCATGATTGGGTCGGAATATCAAATTGCTGCCGCAGCGTATCTATCAGCAAAAGCAGGTTGTTTACTTCGGCAGGACTGTCTGTAGCCGGGTTGATACCGATCACCGCGTCGCCGCTGCCATATAATAAGCCATCTATCATACTTGCGGCTATTCCTTTGGGATCGTCAGTTGGATGATTAGGTTGTAAGCGGGTGGAGAAATGCCCCTTCAACCCTATCGTATCACGAAAAGAGCTTATCACTTCACATTTTTTTGCTACCGCGATCAGATCCTGGTTGCGCATCAGTTTGGATACCGCCGCTGCTATTTCGGGTGTAATGCCTAGTGCTAAGTTTTTTAATGTTAATGTGTCCGTTTCCTCTTTCAAAAGCCAATCCCTGAACTCACCTACAGTTAAACTACTGATCAACCCAAACGCCGTATCATTATGACTATCAATAATTAATCGTGTTATCTCATCTTTCTCATAAGGAATAATGGCTTCGTTCAAAAACACTTTTAAGGGCACATCGGCCAATGTGATCTGCGCTGCTACACGTTCTTCATAGCTTTCAGCGGCTAATCCCGCAAGCACATCACCCGACCGGTGCGGCGAAGCTTTGGCAAGCAAAGTCTTCAGGTCGTTAAACCGGTATGTTTTTTTGCCGATGGTGTGATGATAGGCCATAGTTTATTCTGTTGTGACCATAACAGCCGCTTTTTCCAGCAATACATCGTCAGTGATCTTCACTTTGTGTTTGCCCATCATCATAAAGATAATGATGACCACAACAAGCCCGGCAAAGAAACAGAGGCTGAGTATAAAATTAAACCAGATCATGGCAAACAATGTTATAGTTGAAATAACCAAAGCTATTGCCGGGAAATAAGGATAAAATGGCGAAGCAAAAGGGCGTTCAAGGCCGGGTTCTTTAACCCGTAAAATAAAAAGACTGATCATGCTCATCATGTACATCAATATGGCACCCATTACCGAAATGATAATGATCTGATCGGTAGTCCCTGTGAATAACGCGATAAAGCTGACCACTCCACCTGCGATGATGGCCCAGTGTGGTGTTTTAAAGCGATGGCTTACTTGGGATAACGTCCGCGGCAAATAGCCGCTGCGGGCCATCGCAAATACTTGTCTTGATGATGCCAATATGGTGCCATGAAACGACGCGATCAAACCAAACAAACCGATGCCGGCAAATATCTTGGTCAGTCCGTTTGATCTGCCTAATACAATACCGATGGCTTCCGGCAAAGGATAATCGAGGTGACTTAGCTTGCGCCAGTCGGTAATGCCACCGGTCAATATCATCACGCCTAATGCCAAAAATATCAATGTCCCCAATCCATATAAATATCCTTTCGGGATATTGCGTTTAGGCTCTTCCACCTCTTCGGCTACCATAGCTACCCCTTCTATCGCCAGATAAAACCAAACAGCAAAAGGCAACGCAGCAAACACACCTCCCCAGCCAAACGGCATAGGGTGACTTAAATAATTACCCATTTTAAAATGAGGCGATATGATCCCCATAAAGAGCAATAACTCGGCTACAGCCAATATGGTCATGAACACAGAAAAAGTGGCCGACTCCTTTACCCCGGAGATATTGATCGCCATAAACACCAGGTTAAAAAATATGGCAGCCTGCAGTACAGGGATAGATGAGGATAAAAAATGCAGGTAACTGCCCAACGCAAAGGCGATGGCAGGTGTAGCAAACAGAAAATCGATCAGGGTGGCATAACCTGCTATTAAACCGGCTACAGGCCCCATTGCACGATAAGCATAGGCAAACGCGCCGCCCGCATGCGGGATGGATGTTGTTAACTCGGTATAACTAAAAATGAAGGTAATATACATCATCGTAATTAACAGCGTGGCTATCAAAAAACCGATAGTGCCCGAAACGCCCCAGCCCAGGTTCCAGCCGAAATATTCGCCCGATATCACCAGGCCTACAGCTATCGCCCATAAATGAACAGGTTTTAGCACCCGTTTTAACTGCTCTGTTTTGGAGTTAGCCATTAAGCGATGAGTTGAATTTTATTGCCGCTTTAAGATAGTTAAAGCGGTTGTTAAATCAAAATCGGGCCTGTTATCAAATTGTTAACTGTTTTTTTAAAGCTCGTCGAGATTTTTCAAAACCACTTTACAATTAAATTGTTAAAGACACAGTATAAATTACTAACTATTAATAAAATATGTTACGAATAAATGTATCATCCACCGGCCTATCTGAACTTACTTTTAATGAACTTGAAAAATATGATATCCCCCGCCCGCCAAGCGGTTTCGATTCGGAGATCAATGATACTGTGGTCATAAAATTTGAGGACGAGCAGGAGGCCATAGCATATTCTCAAAACCTGGATGAATATGCAGAGTCTATTGATCAGGCTTCAACAGAATACCTGATCATCACTGATATTATCAATGCTATTAGCAATGACGAATTTGTGCAGGCTTATATTAGCAGTTAATGTAAAGGCGTCAGACCTCCACAATGATACCCGCGTAGGTTAATCCACCGCCAAATCCTAAGAGTAATATCTTATTTCCAGGTTTTATTTTACCAGCTTTAGATGCCAGGTCCCAGGCCAGGGGTATTGATGCGGAAGATGTGTTGCCAAAAAACTCAATGCTGGTCAGCATTTTATCCATCGGGTAGTTAATTTCCGTCGCAACTGCTTCAATGATCCTTAAATTGGCGCTGTGCAGGATAACCCAATCCAGGTCATCCAGCTTGAGTGAATTTTTAGCGAGCAATTCTCCAACCTTATTGGTGATGGTTTGAATAGCCCATTTAAATACCACTTTGCCATTCTGATGTATCTTGCCATTAGGATCTATCTGTTCGCCGTTAACCAGCGTGTTGTGCTGCGAAAGGTACAGGTCCTTACCATGGCTACCGTCTGTACCGGTGATACCATTTAATACTTTAGGCTGATCAGAGGGTTCTATCAATGCCACACCTGCGCCATCGCCAAACAATATACAGGAAGTGCGGTCAGTATAATCTGTAAATTTTGATAATGTTTCGGCCCCCAATACTAATATCTTTTTATGTGTTCCGGCAGCGATCATCCCTTTTGCCAGCACAATACCGTAAACAAAACCTGCGCAGGCGGCCATAATATCCAGGCATCCGCAATTGGGGATACTAAAGGCATTTTGTACCTGACTGGCCATACTCGGCATCACCTGGTCGGCAGTGGTTGTACCTACCAAAATAAAGTCCACACCGTCTAAATTAACACCGGGGTTTTCCGCTAATAAATTTTTTACCGCGCTTACACACATATCGCTGGTAAATTCGTCCGGTTCGGCAAATCGTCGCTCCTTTATGCCGGTGCGCGATATGATCCATTCATTATTAGTTTCTATGAATTGTTCGAAATATTCGTTGGTAATTCTTTTTGAGGGGACGTAAACGCCAATTGCGGTGATCTTAGAATTCATTATTTAAAGTTAGTCAATAAGTAAATATAACTATTGATCTGTATTAATAATTGAAAATATTTTTTTTAGATAGGGTACCTATCCAAAATCAGCTCGTGGATCACAGCAAACAATTGGCTATCAATCCCGTCCATCCCGTTTGATGCGATGCTCCTACCCCGCGTCCGTTATCCCCATCAAAATATTCATAAAACAAGATATAATCTTTAAACTCAGGGTCGGTTTGCAGCTTTTTATAATCGCCATATACCGCACGCCTGTCGTTCCCGTCACGCATAAATATTTTTAACAGCCTCATATACAAGTCGTCAGCAATTTCCTTTAGATTCATGTAATTGCCCGAATTGGTTGGACATTCCACTTTAAAATCGTCCCCATAATACTGGTGAAAACGGTGCAGGCTATCGATGATCAAATAGTTCATCTGTATCCATATCGGGCCGCGCCAGTTACTGTTGCCTCCAAATAAACCGCTGTCACTTTCGGCAGGGGTGTATTTTACTTCAAAAGAGTGACCGTCAACCGTAACCTGGTAAGGATTATTCAAATGGTATTTAGAAACCGCGCGGATACCATAATCGCTCAAAAATTCATTCTCGTCCAGCATGTATTTCAGCAGCGATTTCATGCGGTGGCGTCTTACCAAACTCAACAAATGTTTCCCCTGCGCGTTCTTTACGTTCCAGTTGGTTACCAGCGAGGCCAGGTCGGGGCGGTTATCGGCAAACCATTTCATCCGGTCCTTAAATATGGGACTGTCGGTAATATCGCTGTCATCCAGTACGGCGGTTGCAAACAAGGGGATCAACCCTACCACGCTTCTCATCTTCATCTTCTGGATACTGTTATCTGGTGAGCGCAGTTGATCATAAAAAAAGCCATCTTCTTCGTCCCAAAGGCCTTCCTGGTTGTGCCCAAGATTATCCATCGCCCCAACGATGTAAATAAAGTGCTCAAAAAACTTAGAAGCGATATCCGCATAAGCCGGGTCGTTACTGTTCAGTTCCGCCGCGATATGCATTAAATTAAGCGAATACATGGCCATCCAGCTGGTACCGTCAGCTTGTTCCAGGTGCTGCCCGGATGGTAATTGCGTATTACGGTCGAATACGCCAATATTATCTAACCCCAAAAAGCCGCCTTCAAAAATATTATTCCCCAGCTCATCCTTTCGGTTAACCCACCAGGTAAAATTGAGCATCAGTTTATGAAATATCCGTTCCAGGAACATCGTGTCCCCTTTTCCGTTGTTAGCTTCTTTATCTTTCTTATAAACAGTCCAGGTGGCCATTGCAAGCACCGGCGGGTTGGTATCTCCAAAATCCCATTCATAGGCCGGTAATTGACCATTAGGGTGCATATACCAATCCCGTGTCAGCAAAAGCAGCTGTTTTTTGGCAAAATTGATATCCACCGTAGCCAGCGGCAAGCAATGAAAAGCCTGGTCCCAGGATGCAAACCACGGATATTCCCATTTATCGGGCATCGAGATAATATCGCGGGTATTTAAATGTATCCATTTGGAATTACGACCATTTAGCCGTTCTACCGGCGGCTTTGGTCCGGCAGGGTCGCCATTTAGCCAATGATGGATATCGTAATGATAAAACTGCTTGCTCCACAGCATCCCGGCAAAAGCCTGGCGCTGTATCATTTTATGATCTGCATCTTCAATTTGGCCCTGGATATTGTTATAAAACTCATCGGCTTCAGCCTGCCGGGCCTTAAATACAGCGTCAAAATCGTCAAAGGCATTTTCCGCATTCTTAGTAAGCCGCAGGCGCAGGGTAACGCTTTGTTTGGCGGGTACGGTTATATCATAATTGGCAGCCGCTTTAGTACCGGTTTTTTGGGGGTTGACGGTATCGGCGCCATGAATCAAATGATCATTGATACCATCTTTATAATATGGTTTGCCATCGTCATAATTATAAAGGCGTTTGGTATTGGTTTCGTTATCGCAAAAAAGCAACTCTGGTTCGCCTTCGGTCTTTAGCCAAAACTGACCTGCCTCTTTATGAAAAATGGTGATCACCCCATGTGTATCATCAGAAAGTCCGGGCTTGTAATCATCATTGCCCCATGCCCAGGTATTGCGGAACCAAACAGTAGGCAAAACATTCAGGGCCGCATCCTGGCTGCTGCGGTTGCAAACGGTGATCTTGATCAGGATATCTTCGGGTGAATTTTTTGCATACTCGGTAAAAGCATCAAAATAATCATCATTATCCAGTATCCCGGTGTCGATCAGCT
>JABDFM010000047.1 GCA_013286565.1 Bacteroidota bacterium | reverse complement strand
TTTTTATACCTGCCGCCTTAACCCGTCAATACCTGCTATTCCTGCTGGGGCTGTTTGTACAAGGTATGGGCTTAGCCATATTACAGTCGGCATCAAACCCATATATCACCATTTTGGGACCAATAGAAAGTGCTGCCAAAAGGATCAGTATTATGGGGATCTTTAACAAAGTTGCCGGGGCGTTGGGGCCAATCATCTTAGGGTCTATTATTTTAGCAGATGCCGACAGTTTAAAGGTTAATATTTTAAAAATGTCGCCTGCCCAAAAGATAACTGAATTGACCGCGCTGTCGCACAAAGTAATTATACCCTACGTAGCCATTGCGATAGGCATGGTGCTACTTGCAATATTTATCTACTATTCATCCCTGCCCGAAATAAATACAGATAGCGAAGATGTAAACACGGAAGAATCAATCAACAGCAAGACCAGCATTTTCCAGTTCCCGTATTTACTGCTGGGCGTATTAACCCTGTTTCTGTATGTGGGGGTTGAAGTTTTGGCAGGCGATTCGGTGATCAATTATGCCTCCAGTGTTGGTATCCCTTTATCTACTGCTAAATTTTTCGCCACCTGTACCCTCTCAGGAATGCTGGTCGGGTATGTTGTGGGTATCATTTGTATCCCCCGCTATTTTTCGCAGCGAAATGCTTTGAAAGTTTCGGCTATTCTCGGGGTTATCTTTTCGCTCGCAGCTATTTTTACACATGGTTCCACCTCTGTATTTTTTATCGCGTTTTTGGGTATTGCCAATTCATTAATGTGGCCGGCGTTATGGCCCCTGTCTATCAATGGCTTAGGAAAATTCACAAAAGTTGGTTCGTCATTGCTGATCATGGGTATAGCAGGCGGCGGGTTGATCCCGCTGCTATACGGCTTTCTTTCAGATAAATTCAGCTTGCAGGAAGCCTACTGGATATTAATACCTTGTTACCTGTTTATTCTTTATTTTGCTGTAAGCGGGTATAAGCAAGGCTTGTCGAAAACAGATCGTTAATTATATTATATCAAAATGGAAAGAAGAGAATTCATTAAACATGGCACTATGGCCGCTGCTGCTTTTACCATATTACCTATGGGCAGCCTTTTTGCCGCAAGCAAGGACAAAGTTAGGCTGGGTTATATCGGCGTAGGCGAGCGGGGAATGAGTCACATTTCGGAAGGTACCCTGCGTGATGATGTAGAAGTAGTTGCAATATGCGACACCCAGGAAAGATCACTAAAGAGATGCCGCGAGTTTATTGCGAAAAGAGGCCGCCCGGCAGCTACTGAATACACAGGTGGTTTAGATGCCTATAAAAAATTACTCGACCGCAAGGATATTGATGCAGTGATCATTGCCACGCCATGGGAGTTTCATCATCCGCAGGCAATTGATGCCATGAAAGCGGGTAAATATGTGGGATGCGAAGTGATAGCGGGTTTAACCATGGAAGACCATTGGGATATCGTACACACTTCCGAAAAAACAGGCATCCCTTATATGACATTGGAAAACGTATGCTACCGTCGGGATGTAATGGCCGCCTTAAATATGTCCCGCCAGGGCCTGTTCGGCGAGTTGATACATATAGAAGGCGGGTATCAGCATAATTTAAGAAATGTATTGTTTAATGATGGCCAGCATGCTTATGGCCATGGTGTTGAATTTGGCCCCAATGCCTGGAGTGAGGCACAATGGCGCACCCAATATAATGTTGACCGGAATGCGGATATTTACCCCACCCACGGCGCAGGCCCGGCCATGCATTATATTGACATCACCAGGGGCAACCGGTTTACTAACCTGGTATCGTTTAGCTCAAAAGCAAGAGGCCTTGCCGCTTATGTTGAAGAGCAGGCACCCGGAAACAAGAACGCTAAGATCAACTATAAAAATGGCGATGTGATA
The DNA here is from genome assembly GCA_013286565.1 of Bacteroidota bacterium. Classification (GTDB taxonomy): domain Bacteria; phylum Bacteroidota; class Bacteroidia; order Sphingobacteriales; family Sphingobacteriaceae; genus Mucilaginibacter. The sequence continues at coordinate 24,799 of JABDFM010000047.1, read as the reverse complement.
ACCACCATGATCAATTGTGCCAATGGCGAAACAGTATTGCTCTCGCATGATACCCACTTGCCACGGCCATATTCTTTAGGCTTCAGGGTACAAGGAACTAAAGGGCTATGGATGGATGTTGCCAACAGTGTTTATATTGAAAATAAATCAAAGCAGGATGATGAATGGGATACCGCTGATGACTGGTTTAAAAAATATGACCACCCACTTTGGGTAAAGTATGAAAAGCAGGCAGAAGGCGCAGGTCACGGAGGTATGGATTGGTTTGTTTTTAATGCCTTTATTGAATCTGTGCTGCAGAAAAAACAAACGCCGATTGACGTTTACGATTCAGTAACGATGAGCGCGATTACCCCGCTTTCTGAAAAATCACTTAAAGAAGGAAATGCGCCACAGGAGTTCCCTGACTTTACAAAAGGAAAATGGCAAGACCGTAAAAACACATTTGCGCTGGATGATAGCGGGTTTTGAGTTAAAACAACTAAATAATTATTCGGCAAAACAAACAAGGCCATTCCTTATAAATAAAGGAATGGCCTTATTGTTGACGCCTCCCCTTTAGGTTCCAAGTCTGCTATTTCAAGCCGATAAATATCCTGAACCCCTGTATATATTTTTTATTCCCCAAGTAGGATACGCCATAGTCAGCCCCGTAAATCAAACGCTTTAAGCCAAAATAAAATTCCGTGTAGTTTTTCTGGCCTTTTTCGCCCAGGTAATTAGCCCCTATTATTTCTTCGAGCTTAAGTCTTCTTAAATATGGGATATTATCAAGTATGGCTCCCGCGAAATTATGCTGGTAGTGCGCCTCCAAAAAGGCCTGATCGGTACTGAAAGTATAAAAGGGCAAAAAATGAAAACTCCCCACATAGGTTGGATCAGATGTTGTTCCCTCGTTACCCAGGAAATGATTATAATCGGGGAAGTAAACGGTTTGCCGGTTTAAAAAATCACCCGCCTTGATCTTAAATGCTGAATGGCCGAATAAACCCATTGGGATACGATCCTGTGAGATATCCAGGGATACGAAATCATAATTTACATCAGAGCCAAAAACACTATTTATCCCTTTGCGGTAGCTAACAGTAATTACAGGGTACAGAGATGGTAAATAAATTTTACCTGTTGGACGTGTAATATATTGCTGATCAAAAGTAAACCTGAACGACGTATTAAAGGTGAGTGCCTGGTTTTGTGGGAATAGTACAGACCTGTCATCAGCCGCTGCACCCGTAGCTAACGGGTTGTTGGAAGTATATTTCAGACCAGAGTAGGTAAAAATATGATTATAAGAAGTATTATATAATTGTGTGCGATCAGCGTATGATATGTTCGCCATCCATAAAACACCATTGGCCAATTCGCGCTGGAACCCAAGATCAACAAATTTAGATTGATAGTATTTGACAAAATTTTGCTCGCTTAATAAAGTACTTAAGGTGTTAAAATAGAGTGAACGTGTCCCTATGTTATTCAAATCGAGCAAATCACTGCCAAAATCTAAGAAAAACTTCCCCGCGTGCTCCTGGTCGTAAGTATAACTTGAATGTACATTAGCGCTGAACAGCTTATTTGCAAATCCATAGCGCAAAGCAGGCGATATGCTGAAGGACCGGTTATCGTCATAAGTTTTTGAATACACCCCTTTTAAGTTTATCCCCCAACCTTCAACCGTGTTATAATATACCGATTGCAAAAAAGGATATAAGTAAAGCGAATCCTTATTGGTTTTATCTGTGGCCAAATAGCCCTTGACCATAAAGGGTAAAAATTTTATTTCATTTTTTGTGTGCTGAATTGAATCCAGGTATTTTTCAGATTCCTTAATTGCAGTGATACTATCGTTTTTATGATAATATGCCGCCTCCTGCTGTGCTAAAGGTACAGGCCGCACATCTGTCCAATATGACAAAGTTTTTTTATTAGCAGCAGTATCAACATGCAAAATTTCGCCGGTAAAATAGCCTTTTTGAAAGAGCGTGTCAATCTTATAATGGTTATATATACCTAAATAATACCCGCTGAATTTAAACCCCTGTAAACCGCCTATGTAGCTATATTGAAAAGATAAGGGCATCCAGGTATTATTTTTTACCGGGATGTATTGCTGACTGACCCTAAGCGTATCTACATAATTTAGATTATTGAATGCTTTAGTTAAGAACAGATCTACGCTGTAAATTCGCCAATCGCCCTCCATAATATAAATACTTCCGCTAAAAGATAAAGCCTTACCATGCTTTGATAGTACCTCTATCTTATCGATCTTTTTTCCATCCTCAATTACCGTCCCCAATAAGTGAAACTTATAATACTTAAAAGCATAAGAGCCTGCCGGTGAAACAAAACCGTGACTGCTAAGGCCATTCACAAAAAATATGCTTTTATAAAAATTTACCTGCAGGTCCGAAGCCTTATTATAACCAAAAGTGGGGTTTACACCAGCTACCTTTGATGCCACGAAAACTTCTTTAACTTTATTTGGCTGTTCAAAACTAAAAGACGACAATGATTCTGACTGATAGGAGATTCCCCTGGCGCTCGTATCCAGTTTAAGTATTTTTTTCATCCCTTTTCCCAGGAGCGTTTTTGGGGAACTTATGATTTTCTTTACCCCTTTAATATAAACCGCGCATGAGTAAGATTTTACTTCGTTTAAATAAAATTCGCGTTTATTAATAACCTGGCGCATGATGTCCATCGCCGGGTCATTTTGCTGGTTCCCTTTTATTTTTTCTTCTCTTAACTGAAATAACTCATCCTGCAATTGCACGCTATGCGGTTCGTCATGATTGGATATAGTGATACTTTCTGTCCGTTCTTTATACCCCACAAAGCGGTAAATAATATCATAGTTACCAGGTTTTAGTTTAAACTGGTATTCGCCATTTTCATTGGCGGTAGTTCCATAAGTTGAATTTTTGATATAAACCGAAGCGAATGAAACAGGTCCATTTTTTTGGTCCGTAATCCGACCGGATAAAACGTATTGTTGCGCCGATGCATGGAAAGCCGATAGAACGACGAAGATAAATAGTAAGAGTTTTTTCATAGGTATTCATATCTAACACTTTTAGCAATTCAAATGTTTCATATTGCCGTTTACTATTCCTAAGAGTAAGCAAAAAAGGGGGCCTGATGTCTTTTTGTAAATGGGATATATTTGATTTGATCAATAATAAAAAAAGCCTAATTTCTTAGGCTCCTTTTATTAGTTTCTTTGATCAGTATTCATCTGATGATGATGTCTTTTGTGCCTGTGATGCCTGGTCGCATGTCTGTTATCATTGTTTTGATTTTGTCTGCGATCCTGGTTGTTTTGATCGGGGTGCTGTCTTTCCTGGGCAAATACTGAAGTAAATGCCATAACTGTAAAGGCAAGCATAAATAAGAACTTTTTCATAAGTAAATTATTGGTTTGAATATATATAGTCAACCAGTCTTCGTCTGTTTTGTTTTAGAATTATCATTAAACTAAAATTAAGTTGATCAACCCTTGTTATCCAATATCCACATCCGAAACATAAAAAAGCCATTTACTTTGCAGCAAATAGCTTTTTATCCATGTGCTCCCAAGTGTGCACTCCCGAACCGGTTTATTCAGGACTTGTTTCTGAGTTTTGGGTTTCACTCTCAAAAATTAAAGATTTTCTTCCAGTAAAAAGAGCACCCATAAATGGGTGCTCTGTCAACCTGAACTGAATTAATTAATCAACTAAATCTCAACTGTGATCAATTATCTTATTTGGACCAAATGCCTCTATGGTTGCTCCATCGTGTATAACGATTTAACTTCGGTATCGCTTAACACCTTATTGTAAAGGTGTATATCATCAAGCGATCCTATAAAGTAATTACCACCATAATAAGCATTAGGGCTGTTTGGATCTGTAAAGTTATAAGCCGTTTTTGGAAGCTCGTTGCCGAGGGCAACCGGCGGCGGTGAAACTATAGGAATAGGGTCGCCGGTAATGTTAGCTGTTTTTACCAGTACGCCATTGATATAAAATTTCTCGGTACCGTTGGTGAAGCTGGCTACCACCTGTGACCATACCCCAAGCGTAACCGACGGGCCACCATCATCCTGGTCGTGGTCGCCAGTGGTGGTGAATACCGTAAGGAAAGGCAGGTCGCCACCCTGTAATTGAAATTTATAGCCATTCCAGCGATCCAATGAAAATATATAATTTCCATTACTTGCCATGGCAGGTTTGATCCATGCACAAATGGTAAAACTTGACGGACGCAGCGTCGGATCATAAGGCACTTCAATATACGCCCCGTTATTAAAATCATAAGCGCTGTTGGCTACTCCGTAACGGTCGGCAACCAAAACAGGTAAAGTTGCGCCATCAACAGCCGGTGCACCGTAAGGGCCCACCCAGCCGGTTTGTAAAGTACCGTTGTGACCATTTCCCGATACGTCATTAGCATTGCCAGTAAAAGTCCAGGAGGCTACCAGGTTCGCAGCCGAAATTTCCTGTATCAAATTAACGCTAAACTGTGTCCCCGCACGGAGCAGATTTGCCGAAGCGTTGTTAACCTGCTGCTGGGTAAAAGAGCCTGCCTTAACGCTTGCGGCTAAGGTAAGCGCTGCCTCGAGCGGCGCCTTTGATCCCGGGGAATAATCCCCAGCCTGTTTCCCTTCAACAGCTGCGGTGTAGATGGCTGTCAATGAATCAATTTCTGAGCTGAGTTTTGATTTATTGGAATTGTAATCAACCTTATCGCTGCTTTTTTTGCACGATTGTGTTAAGGTTATCGCCACGATCAATATAATCATCGCCGCAATAGAATTTTTTATCTTTCTCATTGTTAAAAATTTAAAATTTTCATAACTACTTACCTAATTTAAAATTAGTTTCTCTTTCACTTTCCGGTATCGGGAAAAATTGATTGGTGGTAAAACTAAAGTTGGGTTTACTGTTGAGAGCCGCGGCAGCATAAACCTGGCCGTAACGGATAATATCAAAAAACCGATGAAACTCCAATGCCAGTTCTGAACGCCTTTCCCTGCGGATAATATCGCGAAGCTGTGACGGATCGACAACTGCAATATCTGGTAATAACCCTGCAGGTACGGTTCCATATCCTGGTAATGTAGGATCATTCAAATAGCTTTCACGGGCCCGTTTTCTGACCTTATTAAGCGGGATCAAAGCCCCGGCGCTATTACCTGATTCGTTTAAGGCTTCTGCTTCTATCAGCAATACGTCAGCAAACCTGATAGCCTGGTAGTTTAAATTACCATCTCCCCTGATGCTTAGCGGAATTTCTGATAAGGGCTGTGTATGTTTTTTACTTACATAACCGGTGCTTGTCCAGGTGGGATCAAAAGGGCTATCGAAGTAAGGGTGGCCTGCTCTTCCAATACTGTAATCCAGGCGCGGGTCAACTGTACCATCGGGTGCTGTTTCAAAGTTATTAACCAGGCTTTGGGTTGGTAAAAAGAAGCCGTAGCCATTCAGCGGGCGTGGCGCGAACCATGCGTTTAAATTATTCCCCTGGTAAGGAACCAAACCTGAAGTATGTAAAACGGAAAACACAGCCTCAGCGTTATTCTTAGTAGCCGCCCTAAAGTTGTCGGCAAAATTAGGTAACAAGCTATAAACACCCAGGGCCTCTACGGCCTGTGCGGTTGAAGCTGCAAGTGCCCATTTCTGTTCGAAAAGATAGGTTTTAGCCAACAATGCCAAAGCAGCGCCTTTAGTAGCACGACCAACGTCACTGCCGGTACGCGTTGTGGGTAAAACAGCTGCTGCTGCCGTACAATCCTTTTCTACCTGGGCGTAAATTTGCGCTTGCGGCAAAGCAGGGCTTTGCAATTCTTCCGGAGTTTCCACTTTTAAATGCAATGGGATATCGCCATAAACTACCGTTAAATTAAAATAGTAGTAGGCACGCAGGAATTCAGCCTGCCCTATGACATCACTTTTAACCGCGGCAGAAACGGCCGTATTACTCGCGCTTAAACCGTCAGTTACAACGTTACATTTAAAAACGCCATCATAAAACCTTTTCCAAAGACCTTCGACAGCCGAATTACTTGGATTGATATTAAAATTCTGAACGCTTAAAAAATCACTCTGGTCGCCATCACTGCTTCCTTTTATCGCGTCGTCCGAAGCCAGATCGCCTAACACCCATATGGTATTTGAGGATGCGTCTGTAAAAGTAAGGGGCGAATAAGCTGCGTTTACAGCCAATACAGCATTGGCATCATTGGTGAAAAAATTATCACTCTGATAGTTTCCCAGCACCGGCTGGTCCAGGAACTTTTTGCAGCCGCCTGCTATCAATAGCAGGGATGCAGTTAAATAGATATAAATATTTTTTGCTTTCATCTCTATATGTTTTTGAGGTTAGAAATTAGCGTTAACACCAACCGTTATGGTACGTGCTGATGGATAAGTTCCCCAGTCAATACCAACAGCTGTTACAGTATTGCCATTGTTACTGTTATTGTACTGCTCAGGATCAAGGCCGGTATATTTAGTGAAGGTTAACAGGTTTTGCCCGCTAACATAAAAACGGACATTAGAGATACCCAGGCTTTTCATCACATCTTTATTCAACTTATATCCGAGCTGAACATTTTTAAGCTTTAAGTACGATCCGCTTTCAAGGAAACGAGTTGATGGCATTTTGTTATTACTACCATCTGTCCATGATAAAAGCGGGAAGGTATTGGTTGATCCAGGACCGGTCCAGCTTTGGGTGGCAATGCGTTCTGTAATGTTAAAAGGGCGATAAAATCCTTCAATATCTGTAAGCACCTGGTTGTATATTTTATTACCATAAACACCCTGGAAGAATATGCTGAGATCGAAGTTTTTGTAAGCTACGTTACTGGTTAAACCATAAGTGAATTTTGGTATCGGGCTGCCTACAAAGGTTTTGTCCTTATCATCAATAACGCCGTCGCCATTCACATCTTTGTACATCACATCACCGGGCCTTATACCTGGCCCCTGGTAGGCATGTGTAAATACTTGCTGAGCATTTTGAAAAATACCTTCCTGCTGCAACAAATAAAACGAGCCTATAGGATGGCCTACTGCTGTCAATGTAGCATAATAGTTGTTATCGATACGCCCGGCCGCTATTGGCGTGCCATTAGCAAGGGCTGTTACATTATTATTAACAGTAGCGAAATTACCTGTCACACTATAGCTCCAACTGTTGTCGAGGGTTTTTTTATAGGTTAATTCAAGTTCCAGACCGCTGTTAGTTACATTACCAGCATTTACCGCCGGGTTACCACCATTACCTCCGCTGCTTGGCAAAGGCAGGAACAATAACATATTGGATGTTTTTTTGATGTAATAATCTGCGCTTAATAACAAAGCGTTATCAAAAATGCCTATATCTAAACCTGCGTCCTGCTGGGTGCTTGATTCCCATTTTACGTTCGGGTTACCCTTGGTTGTTATGCTATAGCCTTGTGTGGATGTACCGCCGAAAGGATAATAAAATCCACCGCTTAAAAGCGAAACATAAGGATAGTTACCTATACTCTGCTCATTACCCAACTGGCCAACGCTGGCCCGCAGTTTCAGCGTAGAAATGGTTGGAATATTCTTCATGAAATCTTCCTGGTCAATGCGCCATCCTAATGAACCCGAGACAAAGCTCTGATAGCGTGCCGAAGGGTCAAGCTGAGAGGACCCGTCCCTGCGATAGCTCACACTGGCGAGGTATTTATTATTGTATTGATAATGTGCACTGCCAAATATGGAAGATAGGGCAAAATGTGATTCATTGCCGCCATTTTGCTGGCTTGCTGATGTGCCGTCATCCAGATATTGGAAATTGGGCGTTTGATTAACAAAGCCCGTACGTGAAGCTGACAGCGCTTGTATGTCCTGCTTAATAAGCTCAGATCCTAATAAAAAGCTTAACACGCTTTTTCCAAGTGTAATATCATAAGTGGCCGTATTTGTCCAATTATAATTTAGCTCGTTTGAATGAGATTGTGCGAGTGAGTTGGGGGAATTAAAAAAACGATCGATCCCAAAGGTTTCAAAAAACTGTTTGTAATCGGCTTGTATCAGGTTTAAACCTATATCCGATTTTATCTTCAAACCCTTTATAGGATCCAGTTCGGCATATGCATCACCTAATATTGAATAATTGTAATTGTTATCATTGGCGGCATCGGCCAAAGCAACGGGGTTTATGCCATCGCCTAAAAAATTACCTAAAAGTGGATCCTGCTTTGGCAGATCGACTAATTGGCCGCTCGCGTTATAAACAGGAGTTCCCGGGGTGCGGAACAGTGCATAACGCACTATACTGGCTGCAGCCCCGCTGTAGCCATCACCAGATGTACCAACTATCCTGGTTTTTGAGTAACTAAGGTTAACATTAGTACCCATTTTAAAGTATTTCGACAAAGTGCTGCTTATCGAGGTACGAAGGTTGAACCTGTTATAAGAAGAGTTTTTGATCAACCCATCCTGTGTAAAATAATTACCAGCAACAATATATTGTGAGTTTTCATTACCCCCGCTAATAGATAATGAGCCATTGCTGACAGGAGCTGGTTTGAGAATTTGTTTCAACCAGTTTACATCAGATAGGGTACCGGCAAGCTCGCTGGAGATCAATGGCCTGCCATCATTTGTAGCAGCCGTGTTATACGCGCTCACATACTGGGCATTATTGGCCATTTTTATTAAATTAGTTGCAGTTTGTACACCTGTATAGGCGCTAACGCTAATTTTCGCCTTGCCCGAGCTCCCTCTTTTTGTAGTTACTATTACTACACCATTTGATGCCCTTGCGCCATAAATAGCCGCCGATGATGCATCTTTCAATATATTAATGCTTTCAATATCATTTGGCGAAATCTCATTAATACCATCCTTAGTTGGCACACCATCCACAATATAAAGCGGATCGTTATTATTTATAGTACCTACACCACGGATGCGGATATTTATCCCATCGCCCGGGGCACCTGTGTTCTGTGTAACAGCTACCCCAGCAGCCTTACCCTGTAGTATTTGATCAACCCCACCAACAGGCAAACCGTTGATATCTTTACTGCTAACTAATGAAACTGCACCTGTAAGGTCTTTTTTCCTTTGCGTGGTATAGCCTACTACTACAACCTCATTTAAGTTACCCCCCTGCTCCTTCAGGATAATGTTAATTTGTGTTCTTCCCGCTACTGCAACTTCCTGTGTCTGATAACCAATATAGGAAACAACCAGTGTTGCATTATCTGGCACTGTAACCACAAAGTTTCCATTCGCATCAGAAACTGTGAGGTTTTTGCCATTTTTTACACCAATAGTAGCTCCAATAAGGCTCTCGCCACTTGCATCGGTGATCTTCCCCGCTACTTTTATATCACTTAATTCAGCTTTTGTTGCTGATGATCTTGAAGGAAGAATATTTGGGGACAACCCTTTACTGTTAGGCAATAGGTTATGTCCGTTTGAAGGAGCTCCATATGCGGAAAATTGAACCATTGCTGCCAAAAGCAAGGCAAAAGCAAATTTCGCGCTGAAAAGAATCCCTTTTTCATATCGACGGATAATGAAATAACTGTAAGTTTTTTTCATATACTTTTATTATTAATGTGAATGATTAAATAAGGTTATGATTTAAGCCAGAACTGGTTAAATCAATCGCAGCCGATAAATAGAATACTTTCGCAATTATTTGCCAGCAGTAATATGTTTAGTAGATTATCTCATAGAATTTCGTCCTTTCTTCTCTTTAGTTTTATGAGTATTGGTTATTTACTTTTTAGGCTATTTTTAAATTGCCGCCTCACGTAATTGGTTGTAAAACAAGAGGTAACAGGTAACATTCGATATTCGCCTTTCCTGATTTATAGGGTAAAAAAATCCCTGTAACCCATTAATTAACAATGAGTTTTTAAAAAAAATCAGTAGAAATTGCGCGAGGCAGGTTTATAAAAGGGGTATTGGGTCGGGCGGTGCGGGTTTATGCGGATCAAAAACAGCTACCCCAACTTTTGAGTCGGCACAGCCATAATACAGAAACCACTTTTCTTTGAAGTACACCAATCCTTCAATAAAAACAGTTCCGTTTACATATTGGCCGCTTTTTTCAAAAGATGCCATAGGGCGCAGGAAAGGGACATCTAACCTGCCAATTGCTTTAGTAGGATCATTGCTGGAGAATAAAACCTGACCGGCGCAGTATGAGTTTCCATTAAAACGCTTGTCGCCCCCTTTGCCGGGATGGTTTTTCCCATTATAGAACAGAATGATTCCCTTATCGGTCATTATTGCCGGGGGGCCACATTCTGTAAGGTCGCTGTCAAAGTATCCTTTACGGGGTGATATTAACTGCTTAAGTTCGCCCTTATCATCCACTACCGGGTTCCAATCCACCAGGTTGGTTGAAGTAGCCGCAAATACATGCAGTTCACCCCAATACATCCAGTATTTCCCGTTGATTTTTGTTATCACCTGGCGATCTCCCTCCAATTTGGTTAATATGGAGGCCGACTTATGCGGGATGTTGAAAAACTTTCCGTTATAAGCTTTTCTAAATATCGGTCCATGTTTTACCCAGGTAACCAGGTCCTTCGAGGTAGCTACACCCAAACGCGGAATTTTACGGTTCCATTGCGTGTAGAACATCACATAAGTTCCGGTTTCTGTTACTGCTACCCGTGGATCCTCGCAACCTCCGGGCCATTCAAATTCCTTCTGGCTATCTTTGCCCGGAAACATCACCGGTTTGCTTTTTCTATTGAATTTCAGACCATCTGCGCTTTCAGCATATCCGATGCGTGATGTACGTGTTCCAATTTCAACACCGGTTTTATCTTCTGACCTGTAAAGAACAACTATTTTTCCTGACTTGACAGTGGCGGCAGGGTTAAAGGTATAATCAGCTTCCCATCCCACCATTTTATTCGACATAGGGTCAAAAAACTTTGCATTGGTGTCTGGTGAAATGATAGGATTGATATTTTGCGGCCGAACAAAACCGCCAAACGCCCACTTGGGAAGCGTATTCTGACCCTTTGTTTGAGCTGTTGAAAAATTAAAAAGTAACAGGCAGGATAAAACTCCTGTTAGTTTAATGAGTCCCTTATTCATTAAAGTATTTTAGTTAGGTATATTGGCTGTAGTCTATCGGTTTGCAAAACCGGTTTTATTAATTATTAGCAATATTAGTTAATAAAACCGGTTTTGCAAATTTATTTGAAAAAACTTTTTTTGGGTGTATATGTGGAGTAGTGAATAGATAAACAGCAACTTGTTCTATTTGTGTTTAATATTTCACTTTATATAATTTATAACCAAATAAAAATATCACTGCGTAACAAATGATGGGCAAATAATAAGCCCTGGCCACATCGTGATTTGCAATTTGCCCCATTATTAAAGGGAAAAAAGCGCCCCCTACTACGCCCATTGATATAAATGACGACGCCTGCTGTGTATGAGTCCCTAAGTTTTTTAAGCCAAGACTGAATATAGTTGGGAACATGATACTGAAGAAAAAATTGATCATCATTAATGCAATATAGGATGGCCATCCTAATTTCTGTGTGACTATCAGGCACATCAGTATGCTGCCCAATGCAAAGCAAGCCAATAATTTATTGGGCGCAATAAACTTCATTAAATAAGTCCCTGTAAAGCGGCCCAGCATCATCATAGCCATAAAAATGCTCATATATCTGCCGGCAGATAGATTACTAAAGCCCATCACCTCGTGCCCATAATTAATAAAAAAGGCCCAGGTGCCTGCCTGCGCGGCAACATTAAAAAATTGGGCTGCAACCGCCCATACAAAATGCTTGTGCTGATACAGTTTTTTAGAAGGGGCTACATCCACATTTACAGCCTCTGGGTCGATTTCGGCAACAGCTACATGCGGATCATTCAATACCGGCACTTTAAGAAAGGAAAAAGCCAGGATAAGCAAAACAAGCACACCGCCAATACTTATGTAGAGATATTTAACCGCGCTAAGGCCGGGTGAGCTGCTGGCGGCAGCACCGAAAAGAAACCATGAAGCTATAAATGGCCCTGCAGTAGCCCCCAAGGCATTAAATGACTGTGAGAAATTAATACGGCGGTCACTGGTCCGCTGGTCTCCAAGGGCTGCTGCAAAGGGGTGAGCCACCGTTTCAAGAGTTGCCATTCCACATCCCATTATAAATAAAGCGATCCTGAAGAATCCAAAAGAGCCGGCATTTGCAGCTGGTACAAACAAAAAGATTCCAGCAGCGAATAGTGACAATCCCAGTAATACCCCCGGTTTATAGCCAAATTTCTTTAAAAAATAACCTGCGGGAATACTCATTACAAAGTAAGCCCCAAAAACGGATAGCTGAATTAATCCCGACTGGGACTTTGACACATTTAAAGCTCCCTGGAAATACTTATTGAGCACATCGCTCATAGAGTGCAATAAACCCCACATTAAAAACAAGGAGGTTACAAAAATAAAGTTGACAACGAACTTCTTCTCGATAAAGGCTGCTTTTTGCATAATATGTTAAGCTATTATTGGTTTACAGAATTAATGGGCGTCGGCCTTATCATGTTATCAAAGATGGCCGCGGCTCCTATTAGCGGTGCATTTTCATCAAGCTGGCCCAACTTAATGTTTACAGAGCTTAGCTCTTTGGTAAGATATGGCAAGAAAAACTCAGATGCTTTGGCAATGTTGCCGCAAATAATTAAAAGCTCAGGGGCAAGCTGCTTAATAGGCCCTGAAAGAAAATCACTCATATTTAAAGCAAACTCTTTAAATATATCACGGGCGATCTGGTCTTTTACTGCAATCTGTGAGAGCTCCTTTACCCCGCCGGTTAATTTGACACCTGTTAATTCATAATAACGCTTTAAAAACCAACGGGTTGACAGATAATCATCAGCAATTGTTTCCTTGAAACGGACGCTCCCCAAATTGATATCCTTAGTGACTTTTATTTTACTGTAAGCAGATCCGAAACCTGTACCGAGGGTAACCCCCATCACATTCATATAATCTTTCCCGGCGCCAGTCAATACTTCACCAGCGATGGTTGACTCTGCATCGTTTCTGAACCTGACCAATTGAGGATCAAGCTTTAGCAAATCGGCGAGGTATTGTTTAATATCCACGCCATATAACGCGTCATATTTATCAAGCCCTGTAATGTATGATATCCCTTTTTCGTAGTCAAAAGGGCCCGGCATTGCAACACTTAGCCCTGATACCGGCAGCGCGCAATTTTCCTTTAATACTTTTTGAAATGCATTTGTCCATGAAGTTAATACATCTGTTATCGACCCTTTACTATTTACGTCTGCCCTTATCAGGCTTTGGTTGACTATTCCATAGTTCTGCAGATCACAAATGCCCGCTGTGATATGTGAACCGCCTATATCAGCAGTTAGAATGTAAGGGGGTGATAAACTATTAATTTGCATTTTTTTATTTATTTATAGTCTAACAGGTGATAAAACCAGTCTTTCGCCTATTTTTTTATGAGTATTGGTTCGCATTATCCAGGTCGCAAATTGCAACGCATTTATTAATAGTATGAAGTCCGATACCGGGCTTTTTTTATGAAAACTGTATATCCGATGATAGTATAGGCAGGTTGTACATTACCAGTTGCATTCTGAACAATAAATAACTACCATTACAAAGATCAAGACATCAAACCGTTGGCAGTTAATTTCAAAAAAGCAGTTCCTGTTTATTACGTAGGCTTAATAATTGGTTTATGTCTCCAGCAGTATATATATACAAGAGTCATGGAAATACAATTTCCTTCTGAGTTGCAATAATAATTAATAAAACCGGTTTTGCAAATAGAAAATGCTATTTTTGGAAAAAACAATTATATTTAGATGCAGCTAATGCGGTTTTGCAAACCAATTTTGTTCGATTTTAAACCAATACGCCAGATATTTAAGACGATTAACAGGGCAAAGATTGCCGTTAAGGCACTTTATCCTTAAATAGCTAACAAACTATGTATTTATTAAAATACGTTTAACTTTATTTTCAAAAAAACTATACTTACCAGACTGAAATAATACTGAAGACCATAAATGAGTAAAAGACTATCGATTAACGATATAGCCAATGAACTGGGCGTTGCAAAATCTACCGTTTCATTTATTTTGAACGGAAAGGCAAAAGAGAAAAGAATAAGCGATGAGCTAACAGAAAAGGTTTTAAAGTTTGTTAAAGAAAAGGGGTATCAGCCAAACCAGCTGGCTAAAAGCTTAAGCACAGGTAAAACAAAAATGATCTGTTTAATGGTTGAAAAGATATCTGATTACTTCTTTTCACACATTGCCTTTCATTTAGAGGCCCTTGCTTACAAAAATGGATATAAGATAATTTATTGCAGTACTGAAAATGATCCTGAAAAAACACGGCAATTGATCAGTTTATTACGGGCGCGCCATGTTGACGGCTATATTATTACCCCCCCCCGCCGGGATAGAGCCTGAAATTAAAGCATTGATCAATGATAATTTACCGGTAGTATTATTTGACCGTTATTTACCGGAAGTACCTACAGATTATGTGGGGCTTGATAATTATAAAGGGACTTATGAAGCGGTTGCATTTTTAGCAAGTACCTCTGTTAAAAGAATTGCTCTTGTTACACTGGATTCAGGTCAGACTCAAATGCTCGAAAGGCAATCAGGTTATTTAGCCGCCCTAAAGAAATACCGCATCAAACCCTTAATTTTAAAGGTGCCATTTGAAAATGACACGGAAAGCACCATTAAACAAACCACCCAATTTATTAAAGATAATCCCGGTTTAGATTCCATCATATTCGCGACTAACTACCTGGCGCTAAGCGGTATAAAAGCTATAAATGAATCAGGGCTAAATATACCTAAGGATATTTCTGTTATAGCGTTTGATGATCATGATGTTTTTAATATCTATAATCCTTCAATTAGTGCTATAGCCCAGCCATTAGATGAGATGGCAAAGCAATTATTTAAAACACTTTTAGATAAGCTTGAAAATAAGGTACGCATAAAGGACTTGAGCAAAGTGATCATACATCCCGATTTGATTTTAAGAGGGTCGACCAAATAGTCAAAAAAATATCAAATGTAGTTCGTTTTACGCTACTGGTTGATCATAAATCTTTAAGGAAATTTGATTATGGATTAGCAATGTTATTATTAACTGCAAAACGAATAGGGCGTATAGAGAGTGTTTACGGCAAAAAAGAAGCCCCTTAGTGAGTTACTAAGAGGCTATCAGTTGTGCACCCACCTGGGCTCGAACCAGGGACCAAAAGATTATGAGTCTTCTACTCTAACCAACTGAGCTATAGGTGCTGAAATCGTGTTTAAATTTCGGCTGCAATGTTACAAAATTACAGCCGGAATTCAAAAACGTTTTTTCTTTAAAATGGCAAAGGGTTATTAATGATTAATTTAAAAGTTAAACCACTTAGTCCACCTTAATCAAACTAATCATCTACTTCCCCACTTCTATTACATGAAAACTACCGGGAACCATTTTAGGGCGCGGCCTTGGGTTATCAGTTGTAGCTGCTGGCGTTTCCCCAAATTTTGCAGTTGGTAAAAACAAATGATGTGTTACCAGGTCGATACCGATAGTACGGGCGCCCGGCTCAGTGGTTATGTTTTCAATCAACTCAAATTTATCAGCGTTCACTTCCCTTACTGCGGTTATTGTACCCTCGCCGTTTGAAGCATAGGCTATTTTTAATTTAGGGTCAAACACCAAACCATCGGTCCTGCCAATTGGGAAAGTGCCTACAGTTTTTCCGTTCGAAGCGTCCATCACAACCATCGTTTTACTATCGCCACAGGCAATAAACAGACGGTTGGTTTTGCGATCCATGTCTAAACCAGAAGGAGAACTGCCGCCGTCGATCTTATAAGTGGCAATTTCCTTAAAAGTAGTAGCATCAACTACATGCACGGTACTGTTATCTTCCCCGTTGACAAATATTTTGCCTTTACCGTCAGATACGGCAGTTTCTAATTTTTCGCCCAAAGGTACGATGGCTACAATTTTTTCGGTCGCCGGGTCAACAAAGCACAGATCTTTGCTGCCGCCATCACAGGTTATAATTTTCTTTGAAAAATCGTCATAAAAAATAGCGTCTGGATTTTTCACGGTCAAAGCAATTTCGCCTGTCACTTTGAGGGTTTTCAAATCAAATACAGTTATTGAATTGGCCCTGCCATTGCTTGTGAAACCTTTGTTCAACTCATGTACTAAAGCAATGCCGTGCACACCTGTGGTTTTGGGGATGTAGCCAATGGAGTCACCTGTTGTACTGATCACATTAACTTGCGAGCTATGTGATACATAAACACGTTTATTGGCGCCATCAACAGTAATATAATCCCAACCACCAGGGCTTGAGATACTATAATCATTCAGCACTTTAAAGCCAGTGGTTTGCTGCGACCATACATTAAAAGGCACACAAATAGCAATGCTAAATAACATTAACAAAGCAGCTGATTTTTTCATGGGGTTCATTTTTTTTTGGTTTTTATGCTATTTAGAAATAGATTCTGAAATAAAACTGTAGATATTAATATGTTGAATTTGTGAATAAAATCAGGGTGATTTTTCGGAGTAATTTGACATATTTACCCCGAGGTAAATATAGACATGCAACACATCAAAAATATCATATTTGATTACGGAAACGTGATCTTCCTGCTTGATTTTGAAAAATTGAAGGATGGCTGGCGAAGTCTCTCTATTGATGATCCGGATAAATTTTTTAGCCATGGTGTACAGGAGTCCATTTTTGATGATTTTGACAGAGGGTTGGCAAGTGAAACGGAATTCAGGGATTTCCTCCGGCAAAAGATCGGCAATCCCGATTTGACCGATGAGGAAATAGATGCTGCCTGGAACAGCTTACTTTTGGGTGTAGATAAAGGCACACACGAAGTGTTGGCAGAACTTAATAAAAAGTACCGCACGTTTTTACTAAGCAATATTAACCCGATACATTACGGGTATATTATGAATTATCTTAAAAAAGAGTTCGGGTTTGAAAATAACGACCATTTATTTGAGAAAACCTATTATTCGCATTTGGTTGGAATAAGAAAACCCGACCCTGCCATATTTAAAAAAGTATTGAGTGAAAATGGTCTAAAACCGGAGGAAACCTTGTTCATTGATGATATTGCCGCAAATCTGGAACCTGCGAAAGCATTAGGCATTCAAACCTTCCTGATGAAAGCGCCGGATACGATACAGGATTTTATTAAGAGGGAACAATTTATATAATACACATGCAACAGTTACTTTTATCCCAATATGATAGTATTAAAGGCGCAAGGCAGGCATTGTTCACTTATTGCAGAAGCATTAACCATGCTGACCTATTTAAGCAAGTAGAGGCTTTCAATGATAATAGTATCGCCCACTTACTGATACATGTTGCCAATTCATATATGCATTGGATGGTGTTTTTTGATCAGCAGATACCTGCGCTCTATTTCAAGGATGAAGATATAAAGGGGATGGATGATATTGAAAGTGCATATGCAAAGGTGGATTTGGCTGTTAACGATTTCATTCTGAAATATCAATCAGATTACAAACAAAGCTTTACAAAGAAAAAGCCGGAAAGGGATACCTTAGTAACCACAATGCCATTAGAATTATTTACCCACGTTATCACCCATGAGTTTCATCACAAAGGGCAGATACTAACTATGAGCCGGTTATTGGGCTATACACCTGTTGATACGGATGTGATAAGAACCTGAGCCCCCTCTAAATCTCCCCCTGTAGGGGAGACTTTAAAACTCCTTCGATAATATTTTTTTCTTAAGTCCTTCCGCTAACCAGCGGAGAGGATTTAGGTGAGGCTTATACCCCCCTGCGTTTCTTCTCCTTTAATATCAAACTCAGTTCCCTACTCATTTGCCCAGCTATGGCTGTATTCTCCTGTGCCCGTCTGAACAGGTAAGGTAATACCGATTTTACCGGCCCATAGGGCACATATTTAGCTACATTATATCCTGAATCGGCCAGGTTAAAGCTTAAATTATCACTCATGCCCAGCAATTGCGAAAAGTAAACATGAGGGTGTTCGGCGGGTATTTTTTTCTCATTAAGCAGTTCGGCCAGCACACGGCAACTGTTTTCATTATGCGTGCCGGCTACAAAAGCTATTTTTTCAATATGATCTATACAAAAATACAATGCGGCATTATAATCCCAATCTGTCGACTGCTTATCCGGCTGTATCAATGACAGGTAGCCTAATGCTTCGGCGCGTTTGCGTTCTTTTTCCATGTAGGCCCCGCGCACCAGCTTTGCACCCAAAATAAACCCTTCAGCAGCAGCAATATCATAATCTTCCTTTAATGATGCCAACTTATCATGACGGTATAACTGATAGGTATTATAAACAATGCCTTTTTCTTTATTGAATTTTCGCATCATATTCAGTGCCAACAGGTCGATGGTTTTTTGTATCCAGGTTTCTTCCGCGTCTATCATTACGGGTACACCGCTTTTGTATGCCCTGGAGCAAATTGCGAATACCCTGTCCTGCACTTTCTGCCACTCGGCATCTTCTTCGGCGCTTAATTTTGTTCCGGCATCCAATTTCTCCAATAGTGAAAAACGGCCAACACCGGTCACCTTAAATACAGTGATAGGCACAGCGTTATCGCCCGATGCGCGGTCAATAGTCGAGATAATTTCATCGCGGGTAGCATCAAATATCTGCTCTTCATCTTCACCCTCTACCGAATAATCCAATATAGTACCCACTCCGCCATTGTGCAGTTTTTTTATGGTGCTGTCACATTCAGCAATAGTTTCGCCGCCGCAAAAATGTTTAAATATGGTTGCCTTAATGATAGACTTGATAGGCAGACCGATCTTCATAGCGAAGTTGGTTATCGGGGGACCCATTTTCACAAAAAAATTAATGTTGATCATCCTGAAAAGCCAATAGGCACGTTTCAGGTCAGCGTTTGAGGAGTTACGAAATGCAATTTCGGTGTTTTCAAAAGATAAGCCTCCCTTGCCGGGATCAGCAACAGTTTCATTATTGAGCATGGTGCAAAATTAGAAAATGCAATGTAAATAACTCATTTTCCCTTGAATAGTTTATTTTTGCTGCCCCATGATAGAATTCAAAGTTGAGGGCGATCACATCCCCCTGATACAATTACTTAAAGCTACCCACCTGGTTGATACCGGGGGCGAAGCGCAAATAGTTGTGACTGAAGGAGAAGTAAAATACAACGGCCAGGTTGACTACCGCAAACGCCTCAAAGTACGAAAAGGTGATGTAGTTGAATTCCGTGGCCAGAAAATACAGGTAATATAATTTATGAATACATTGAATAGCATAGGCTACCCCATATATTTTAACGATACCTTATCCGAACTGGTAAAATTTATCGAAAAGGGTAATTACTCCCGGTTTTTTGTTTTGACTGATGAGAACACAGCTAAACATTGCTTGCCCGCGCTAAGAGAAAAGATCGATCACCTGGATAATTTTGACATTATTGAGATCAATGCAGGTGAGGAAAGCAAGAATATTGATTTTTGTGTAGGCGTATGGAAAATGCTGATCGATTTCAGCGCCGACAGGCAGAGCCTGCTCATCAATCTTGGCGGCGGTGTGATCAGCGACCTGGGCGGTTTTGCAGCCTCGACCTATAAACGCGGTATCGATTTTGTGAACGTACCCACTACCCTGTTGTCACAGGTTGATGCTTCCGTAGGTGGCAAAACCGGGATAGATATGGATAATATTAAAAACATTATCGGGACGTTTACCCAGCCTAAAGCGGTTTTTATTGAACACGCTTTTTTACAAACCTTACCATCAAGGCAGATCCTATCCGGATTGGCAGAGATGCTGAAACATGGTTTGATAGCCGATATGGCTTACTGGAACTCATTAAAAAACAGCGAGCTTAAAAACCCTTCGGCTGATTTGATCTACAGATCTGTGGAGATAAAAAACAAAGTAGTTATTGAGGACCCGCACGAAAAAGGCATACGCAAAAGCCTCAATTTTGGTCATACCATCGGGCATGCTGTTGAGACTTATTCTCTTGTGAATGATGAGAATCCGCTTACTCATGGCGAAGCTATCGCTATAGGGATGATCTGCGAGGCAAGGCTTTCAAATATAAAACTCGGCCTTACCAATGCTGAACTTACTGAGATCAATGATGTTATCGGCAATTTGTATCCTAAATATGTGATTGCTGAATCGTGCTATAAGGAGCTTTATTCGATCATGCAGAAGGATAAGAAAAACCAATCGGGTAAAATAAACTGCACTTTATTGACACATATCGGACAATGCCGTATTGATAATATTTGCACTGAAGACGAACTTTGTGAAAGTTTAAGATATTATTCAACTTTATAATATGTTCCATTTAAATGCAAGAGGCGAGGCGGTTACTTTACTCATAGCATTATTAGTGTTGCTAACGCTCATTGAAATGGGCCTTAGTTATTGGGAGAACCGCAAATACTACGAGAAAAAAGATACCGCTACCAATATCTATCTTACTTTGCTGGCCTTTGGGCTCAACTTAATAGTTAAGACCTCCACTTTTTTTATTCTGGATTATGCCTGGCATTTCCGGCTTTTCGAAATAAAAAATGCAGTAGCATACTGGGTTGTTTTAGTTGTAGTGCAAGATTTTTTGTATTGGGTGCTGCATTATGTGGGGCATTACTGCAGGCTATTCTGGGCCATGCATGTTACACATCATTCCTCAGAGCATTTTAATTTGTCAACCGGTTTCCGCTCAACAGTTTTTGAACCCTTGTACCGGATATTTTTTTATTTGCCATTGGCTTTTATGGGTTTTAATGCGATTGATATTTTATATGCCTACCTTATTACGCAGCTTTATGGCAATATTGTACATACCCAATACAAAATAAACCTGCCCAAGTGGTATGGATGGATATTTGTAACCCCATCTCATCACAGGGTGCACCACGCTTCCAATGTGCCCTATCTGGATAAAAATATGGGGATGATGCTGATTATCTGGGACAGGATGTTTGGGACTTTCAGAGAAGAAAACCTGCCGGAACCTATCCGCTACGGCTTAACCAAACAACCCGAAGATACCGGCCCGATAAATATCCTGTTTCATGAATGGAGAGCGTTGCTGCATGATGTAAAACAGGCGCCCGACTTTAAAACCAAACTGAAATACTTTTTTAATCCCCCCGGCTGGAGCCACGATGGGCATACGCAAACGGCAAGGGCAATGCAGAAGGAATACGAACAGAAACACAAGAAAGCGGCTTAAATGGCGAAAGACTTACGAAGTTTTTGAAACTTCGTAAGTCTATTATCACCCAATAAAATTTGGTTGAACCCATTATTTTCAAAAAAATAAAAATTTTCTATTGACAAATTTATTTTAAACCGTACATTTACCACGTAATAAAAAAACAATGAGGTTTACAAGCGCATATTTTTATGGTTACTACTTTTACTTTAACAGTAAGAGCCGGGACTAATATGCACTAACAAACATATAAGTAAACTGAAAAGTCCCGGCACAACAAGCCGGGACTTTTCTGCTTTAAAAGGGTTTTATGAAAGAGAAAAGAACAAGAGTCGCTATCCAGGGTATCCGTGCCTCCTTTCACGAAGAGGCTGCTTTTTTGCATTTTGGCGAGGACATTCAAACCATCGAGTGCAACTCCTTTAAGCAAACATTTGAAGCTTTGCAAAAAGGTGAGGCTGATTATATTGTGATGGCTATTGAAAACAGCATCGCAGGAAGCATTTTGCCAAACTACTCGTTGATGATGAGTTATAGTTTCCCGGTGGTAGGCGAAGTTTATCTGCCTATACAGCTGCATTTGATGGCATTGCCGGGTGTTAAGTTCGAGAATATAAAATATGTTACCTCGCACCCTATCGCCATACGCCAGTGTGTAGATTTTTTTGACGAATACCCGCACCTGAAGATTATAGAAAGCAATGATACCGCTGCTTGTGCCAAACGCATCCGGGATGAGAACCTGAGGGATACGGTAGCTATTGCTAATACCCTGGCGGCTAAATTATACCAATTAGATGTACTGGAGCGCAGGATCGAATCGAACAAAAAGAATTTCACCCGTTTTTTGATCCTCACCAATCATGAGAACGTGGATAAGAAAGAAACTAACAAAGCATCCCTATGTTTCCAGGTGAGTAACCAGGTAGGCGCATTGGCCAAAGTGCTGCAAATTTTTGCCGAGCAAAACATCAACATGAGTAAAATACAGTCGATGCCGGTTATTGGTAAGCGGAACGAATATAATTTTTATGTGGATGTAGAGTGGGATAATCAAAAACAATACGACTCGGCCATCCGCCAGGTATTAAAATATACACACAACTTTAATATCCTCGGCGAATACCAGCGGCATGATGATGAACACGCAGTTAATGAGCGTGAACAGAAATTCAGGGCGCAGGAAACCATCACACGCAAATACATCAACGTTAAAAAAATAGTTAAGTAACAAAAAGCAAATAACCCCCGGAATTGACGCCGGATAAAAAAAACGATATGAAATTAGACTTAAACATACAGCCGCTTAGTTCCTGGATAAAGACAGGTGCCGAGCCGCTGGTAATTGCAGGACCATGCAGTGCCGAAACAGAAGAACAATTAGTAGCCACAGCGCATTTATTAGCCAAAACAGGTCGTGTATCTGCCCTGCGTGCAGGTATCTGGAAACCGCGTACCCGTCCGGGAGAATTTGAGGGTATCGGCAGTATCGGTTTACAATGGCTTAAACGTGCCAAAGACGAAACCGGTTTGCCAACTGCCGTTGAGGTAGCAAACTCTAAACACGTAGAAGAAGCATTGAATGCCGGCGTGGATATCCTTTGGGTTGGCGCGCGTTCAACTGTTAACCCTTTTACCGTACAGGATATTGCCGATGCCCTTAAAGGTGTTGATGTACCTGTAATGGTAAAAAACCCGGTAAACCCTGATCTGTCATTATGGATCGGTGCTCTGGAGCGTATCAACAATGCAGGTATCACTAAACTGGCCGCTATTCACCGTGGTTTCTCTTCGCACGAAAAATCAGCTTTCCGTAACGAGCCGATGTGGGACCTGGCCATCAGCCTGAAAACACATGCCCCTAATTTACCAATGATCAATGATCCAAGCCATATTTGCGGTAACCGCGAACTATTGGGCTATATCGCCCAAAAAGCGCTCGACCTGGATATGCAGGGATTAATGATCGAATCGCATATTGACCCAAGCGTAGCCTGGACAGATGCCAAGCAACAAGTAACCCCATCGGCATTAGTTGAGTTGATAGAGCGCCTGACGCTTCGTAAACCTGAAATAAAAGGCACTGTATTACAGGATAAATTAGGTGAACTGCGTAACCAGATCGATAAAATAGACGACTACGTGTTCCAGAAAATGGCTGAAAGAATGCAGATAATTGAAAAGATAGGCAATTACAAAAAGGAAAACAGTATTACCATTTTACAGGTAAACCGCTGGGAGGAAATCTTAAACAAACGTATACCCTACGCAAAGGCTTTAAAATTGAGCCCTGAATTTGCTGAGAAATTGTTAGAACTGATCCACAGCGAATCGATCCGTAAGCAAACTGAGATCATGAACAAGGGCCAGGAAGGACAACAGCCACAGGAACATTTGACGCACGCTTAATACACCGATGAAGCAAAACATCATCCTTACAAAAAAGAATAAGTCAGTTAACGGAACGATACACCTAACCGGCTCCAAAAGCGAGTGCAACCGTGCTTTGATCATCGAAGCGCTGAGCAACGGTAAGGTGAAGGTGGAGAATATTTCGGATGCGGCAGATACGGTTACTTTGGCAGAGGTTTTAAGTCGGAAGTCAGAAGTCGGAAGTCAGAAATTGGTCAACATAGGTCCTGCCGGAACAGCCATGCGGTTTCTAACTGCATATTTTACCTTGCAGAATAAGGAAGTGATACTTACCGGCAGTGAGCGGATGAAACAAAGGCCCATCGGCATATTGGTAAATGCTTTACGCGAACTTGGGGCTCATATCGAATATGATGAGAATGAGGGCTACCCGCCTCTACACATCAAAGGGGGTTTTGAACAGCAAAGTGACAAGATCAGCATAAAAGGAGATATCAGCAGCCAATACATTACTGCACTTTTGCTAATAGCTTCACAATTGCCTCAAGGTTTAGTGCTTCATATTGAAGGTGAACTAACATCACGGCCATACGTTGAAATGACCCTGGCTATGCTTAGGCAAGCCGGTATTCAGCATCAATGGGCAGGCAATAATATTCATATTGAGCACCAGGCTTTTAAAGAGACATCGTTACACGTTGAACCGGATTGGAGCGCGGCTTCCTACTGGTATGCAATAGCAGCTTTGGCAGACGAGGCGGAACTATTTTTGCCGGGGTTAACATCCTACAGCTTACAGGGCGATAGCGTGATCACCGAGATCATGGCTAATTTTGGTATCACATCGCAGTTTAAAGATGATGGCGTTCACCTGAAAAAAGAAGCCAAGCCGCTTAGCCGTAAAATTTTCGACCTGAAATCGTGCCCAGACCTGGCGCAAACCATTATTGTGGTATGTGCCGCATTAGAGCATGAGGCCACTTTTACCGGACTGGAAACCTTAAAGATCAAAGAAACCGACCGCGTGCTGGCCCTGCAAAATGAGTTGGCTAAAATGGGTGTAAAGCTGATAGAAAAAGGACAGGTTTACAAACTGGATTGCAGCGAAAAGTTTATCCCGGAAAAGATCTTTATTCATACTTATGACG
>JABDFM010000046.1 GCA_013286565.1 Bacteroidota bacterium | reverse complement strand
TCTCGACTCGCCGTGAGTGGCGGTAATTGAGGACTTGGAATCGCAATAAAAAAGCTAAATCAAATTTATCTTAAACTAACCTTTTAAACCTAAAGTTAACTTACATTTTTTTAACCTTTAATAATTGCAAGTCAAACTCGAACAATTTCTTTTTTTAATTGCTATTATTCTTTGTATAGTTCCCTTTCCATTTTCTCATCCTGTTTATAAATATCTTTATAATAAATCACCAACCCTTCCTTTACAATGCAAGTGAGATGCACATATTTACCTGTACTGCTGATCCAGCGTAGCCGTTCAAGGTTGATAGCCATTTTTCGGACAAGTTCCGGGGGAATCAAATAGCAATCACCGCCACGCTGTCCTACAACCAGGCGCATATGATCCTGCATATCAATATATAATTTAGATTTTGGCTGTGATTGATCAATGGCATCTAAAAATGCTGTGCTTTGTATAGCAATCTGCAATTCTTTTTCTGCTCTAAATCGCACTCCGTGGTCAATTTTTATTGCCGTATAAACCGGATTGAGTTTCCCATAATGCAGGTCGTTCATTAAGCGGATCATAGCATCTGTTAAAAGGATATCATAGTGAGCCTTTTCAGCTTGGGTTCCTCCCTGGTCAACCAGTTTATGCAACTGATCATATGTCAATTGTTTGGGGTGATAATCATTGTGCGAAAGTCCATACAACCTGACACAATCCAGCATCAGCATAGCTTCCCAGGCATGTGTTTTAACAGTATCCGGCGCTATCCAGACTAATTTATAGCCGTTTTGCTTATAGAACCGTTCCACCGAATGCGGGTAATATAAATTCGATCTGTTCTTTTTAATCGCTAAAGCAATCGGGTTTTGAGCCTTAAGCTGCAAAGAGATCAACAAAATGAAAAAGATGGATAGCTTGAGCATTATAACTGTGGCTTTCATATAGTCTTCATGTTAAGGTTAAATGCTACGGTTAATTGGTCTTTAGTTTTGATCATGCCGCCAAGTTTAGTTGGTGGTATAAGATTAAAATCCGAAAAATTCAGGTTCCTCGATCCTAATAGATCAATACCTTTCTCTGCATCCTGGCTAATTTGGTAATTGATCCCAAAACGTTTAGTCACACCCGCAATTTCAATATCTACCATACCCGTTATCAATTGGGGTTTTGCGGTTATTACAGGAAGCCTGTCGAGCGACAAAAACCTGATATGAAGCAGCGGGAATTGTTTTTGATTTAATGTTTTTTGAAGTTGTTTCGTCATCCCCGAATTATGGCAATCAAAGCTATTCACCTTAAGATCAATGCTTCCTGATAGAACTATGCCTTTTTCATCTTTACTTTTATTGAGGGTAATGGTGTCTATTCGCCCATAAGCAGGTATCACGCAGGAAAACTTGTTGATATTAGTGCTTCCGTTTACGCTAAGGCTACTATTTTCATTAACTACCCACTTTTTCAATGCAGCCCCACTCCCCATGTAGTGTGTGAAAAAGCCCGTGTTGGAACATAATACCAGCACTATGCAAAGTATATTTTTGTACCGCATGATTTGTTGGGTCAGGGATTAATTTTTGCAAATACCAATCCGGCAATGATCGCCTGTGCCAGCCCGTAAAGGAACCAGCTTAACACCATCACCACAGTGATATCCAAAGAACTAAAGGATATCCACATCACAGGCAACAAGGCGATGACGGAATACACCAATCCAAATTCCAGCCCTCTCATCAGTAATGTGCCTTTAAATAACACTTTAAATCTGTCCCAAAACCATGATAGCGCAAAACTGATAATGAAGGCATGCATATAGAATAACACATCCCTGTTGCCGTCGCTGTTGAATAGCGGATTATCATACGCCACAAACAGTTTAGGAAAAAACCTGACACCAAGGAATAGTCCGCCATAGCTGAGTACAAACAGGATACATCCCGCTATTAACCCCGTAATTAATATTTTTTTCATTTCTATATCCTTAGTGTCAGGTGATAATTAAAATCCGATAGAGGCTTCAAGCATTACTCCGTGAAATTTGCCGCCATTAAGGATATTGGTGTTTGGAAAATCCAGGTATTGCTGGGTTACGTACTCAGCCTTCATCATGATGTTTTTGGTCATAAACCATCCGAGTGAGCCGGCAGTACGGTTAACTGTTACATCACCCGTGCCTAAAATATCAGCTTTTAAAGTATTGTACCGAACGCCTAACCAGAAGTTTTCGGTATTTTCAGGGAACCTGTAAATCAAGTCTCCTGCAAATTGGGTAGCCCAGCGATTGCTGGTTTCTGCGGCGCCCCTGCCTGTTATGTTTTCAGCAGTTCCAAAAAACTCTAAGCCTTTGTATTTCAAGAACAAGTTACCCATAAAAGCATGTACCTCATTGCTAAAGCCGGGGTTTACCCTTCCTGAAAATGGGCTGTAATCAATGGCATCACTTAGTGTTGTAGCACTTGCTACGGCCTGGTTTTCAAATAAATTATAATAATGTGAGCCTGTACGGTCGCCCCCTAAAAGGGTATTACTATAATCACTGTTTACGGTGTAAACTGAACCCGTTAACCTGAACCTCAAGTCTTTATTAACCTGTTTGTCGAAACCTAATTTTCCAAGTATTGCAGGATCATATTTAAGCGGCTTGCCAGTTACTGCGTCAACTTTGGTTGATGCAACCACTGTTTCGCTAAGTAACCCATCTGTAAGCCCGGCCATTGCAAAAAAACCTGATTTAGTATGGTAATAGAACTGAGCACCAAGTTCTGTAGAGAATTCATCCATGATATAGTTTTCTATAAATGGGTTATAAATGGTATTGCCACCATCGCTTCTCCTGTAATGTTGATCGCCGTAATCCACATCATTCTGACCGATACGGATAGATACGCTTTTCATCATACTATCTACAAACGCACTATGAAGGAAGAGCAATTTGTCAAATTGTATATAGCCACCTTTAACCCAGCTATCTTCGTGGTGCCTTGAAGCCAGGTAATTGGTCAGGTTCATGCGGATACCATCAGCAAGCTGAATGTCAAAACTCAGGTTAGCCATTGGAAGCTGGAATCCGTGTGTAAGCGTTGTAAGGCTATTTACGTTGCCGGTAAAGCCGGTTTTTGTCACGGGGATCGCTGTATTCCATTCTCCTAATGACTGGAAAGTTAGTTCGAAATTTCCTCCGACTTTAACTTTCAACCCGGTAAACGGAACGGTGTCCTTTTTAGAGGTTTCAAAAACATTTATACCCTGTTTATTATTCGGACGAAAATATTGCATTGATTCCTGTGCCTTTACGCCAATTGGTATAAAGCTGATCCCGGCTATTATAAGTACGCCAAGAATTGTATTTAAGTTTGTTTTCATGATCGTTTTTATTAATTCGTTTTTGTAATAAGTTGGTTGTTTTTGTATATCAGGTTAAATTGGATGGTGAGGTCATCTTTAACCTTCATGGCACCCAGCATGAAGCTTGGCGGATCAATTTTGTAATCTGTTAGCTTTATTTTTTGTGATCCTGTACAATTAAGTGTATTGTCAGCATTAACAACTGCTGTTACATTCATTGTAATAGTTTGTGTAGCTCCGGCAATGGTGAGGTCGCCTGTTGTTTTAACCAGGTATTTGTTTTTTTGAACCTCCGTAATGGCTGCCGAATTAAGCTTATAAACGATCTTAGGATATTGATCGGCTTTAATTGTTTTATAAGTCCGGCTATCCATTGATTCATGGTCGCTCTTCAGGCTTTTAGCGTTTAAGGAAAAGCTAAAGGAGGTAATGGCACGGAGCTGATTTCCTTCTCCAAACTTAAAATTACCCTGGCTTTCCATTGCTGTGGAGGTCATCACCCAGTCGTGTACGTTTGATGAACCCAGTATCTTAATAGATACGTCGGGCCCGCTGGCCAGTTTATAGCTGGTTTGCGCCTGTAACAGGCTGCTAAATCCCATGATGCAGATCATTGTCAGCATCAATATTTGTTTTATGTTCTTTTTCATTATCGTATGTTTTTTATGGTTATGTAAATGTTTGGATATGCTCAATTCTCTATCAATACCTTCAAAGCCTTTTCCTTAGCAGCATGCTCAAAGGTGTCGTAAGCCTCTATCATCTGATCAAGTTTAAAGCGGTGGGTGATCAGTTTTTTCGGCTCTATTCTTTTGGATTGAACTGTTTTTAATAGCATTGGAGTTGTAACGGTATCCACCAAACGGGTAGTGATGGAGATATTACGATCCCACAACTTTTCGAGGTGAAGCGTTACACTTTTTCCGTGTACGCCTATATTGGCGATATGGCCGCCTGCACAAATGATCTCTTCACATAATTCAAATGTTTGAGGTACGCCTACCGCTTCTATCGCGGTGTCAACACCTTTCCCGTTGGTTAAAGCCATTACTTTGTCAATCGCATTTTCAGTTGCACTGTTGATGGTTTGGGTAGCCCCGAAAGTTTTGGCGACAGCCAGGCGGTTATCATCCTGGTCGATCACAATAATTTCTGCCGGTGTATAAAATTGGGCTGTTAATAATGCCGCCATTCCTACGGGACCTGCGCCTATAATGGCGATGGTATCTCCAGGTTTAACTTGTCCGTTTAAAACACCACACTCAAAACCGGTTGGTAAAATATCGCTCAGCATTACCAGCGCTTCTTCATCAGAACCGGCAGGGATGGGGTAAAGACTGTTATCGGCATACGGTATCCGGGTATATTCGGCTTGGGTACCATCAATCATATAGCCTAATATCCAACCCCCTTTTTCGCAGTGCGAATACATGCCTTTTTTGCAATAGTCGCATTTGCCGCAGGAGGTTACACAGGAAATGATCACATGGTCGCCCTTTTTGAAATTGCTTACTGAACTACCCACTTCTTCGATAATACCCACACCTTCGTGGCCTAATATTCTTCCGGCAGCAACCTCGGGCATATCGCCTTTTATGATGTGGAGGTCGGTGCCGCAGATGGTAGTTTTTAATATTTTTACAACAGCATCCGTTGGTTCCTTAATGGTTGGTTTTGGTTTTTCGTCCCAAGCTTTTTTTCCGGGAGCGTAATACACTAATGCTTTCATGTTTTTATGTTTAGTAGTTAAATGATTATAAAGCAAATGTATCCCGGCCTGATGCTGCAAAAAGTGATGAGGATTATGGTGAAAAGTGATGTGAATCAATAATTTACGAACTAAAAAGACTTACCCCATTTAAATTGCCAGGCCCCGGATGACGGACATTATCGTTAACAATGACAACTATCACCCGATATTGCCGAAAAGTGACGACCATCACTTTTTCACATGAAATACATCACTAATTACCGCCGGGCAATGACCATCTTTGATATATGGAAAATGCAGCCCTTTTAGTTGCCATTATTGAAAATGCTATTGATGGAATCATTACCATTAATGAGCGTGGAATCATTGAATCCATTAACCCTGCGGCCTGCAAACTATTCAATTATATTCCTGAAGAAGTGATCGGCAAAAATGTGTCCATACTGATGCCGCCGCCGGATAAGGAGCAGCATGATGAGTATTTGCACCGTTATCAACAAACAGGGCATGCACATATCATAGGTGTTGGCCGGGATGTGGTAGGACTAAAAAAAAATGGCGCTATGTTTCCATTTAGACTGGGTATCAGCGAAGTTCAGTTTTTAGGCCGTAAAATTTATGCTGGTTTTATTCATGACATCAGCCACCAGCGAGAGGCCGAAGAACGGCTTAGAGAATATGCCGTTCACCTGGAAGATTTGGTTGCAGAAAGAACACAAGACTTAAAAGCAACTGTTGAAGCCCTGCAAATGGCTAAAGAGGAAGTAAGTTTTTCGCTGGAAAAAGAAATAGAACTGGGATTATTAAAAAGCCGCTTTGTGTCTATCGCATCGCACGAGTTTCGCACGCCTTTAACCTCTGTGCAGTTGTCGGTATCCTTAATTGAAAAATATGCGGAAGCATTTAACAGTCCTAACATCATTAAGCATGTACATAAAATAAAAGGTGCTGTAGGTAACCTAACTTCTATATTAAACGATTTCCTTTCTTTAGAAAAACTGGAATCGGGTAAACAGGAAGCTACTTTCCATGATTTCGACCTGGTTGGGTTTTCAGAAACCATCGCTGAAGAAATGCAAATGCTGGCTAAACAAAATCAAAACATTATTTACCAGCATACCGGCACTAAAAGCACCATCAGGCTGGATCAAAATTTGCTAAAAAACTGTATTGTTAATTTGGTTAACAATGCGATCAAATACTCAGGTGAAAACTCCTTTATCGGCTTCACCACCGAGATCAATGAGCGTGAATGTATAATTACCGTAAGCGATAATGGCATCGGTATTCCCGAAGCCGATCAGAAACATTTGTTCGAGGCTTTTTTCCGTGCACATAATACAGGCACTATCCCCGGCACTGGTTTGGGGTTAAACATTGTGGCCCGCTACACTAACCTGATGAACGGGAAAATTGATTTTAAAAGCGAGGTGAACCAGGGCACCTTATTCACCATAACTTTTCCAATGCCATGAGTAAAAAAGTACTAATCATTGAAGACAATGACGATATACGCGAAAATGTGATCGAGATACTGGAGCTTGCGGGTTACACCGTTGCTTCTGCCAGTAATGGCAAGGCCGGTGTGGAACTGGCTTTCCAGGATACCCCTGATATCATCCTGTGTGATATCATGATGCCTGAGTTGGATGGTTACGGGGTATTATATCTTTTATCCAAACGCCCTGAAACGATTGCGGTTCCCTTTATATTTTTAACAGCCAAAGCCGAACACTTTGACCGACGCAAAGGCATGGAAATGGGCGCGGACGATTATCTCACTAAACCTTTTGATGATATGGAACTCCTGGCCGCGATAGAAAGTCGTTTAAAAAAGAAAGAAGGCCAGCAGGCATTTTATAGCAAATCGCTGGATAAATTAAATATGCTGGTTGCTAAAAAAGATGGCCTTGCTGCCTTAAAAAAGATCATCGAAGAACGGAAAGCAAGAACCATCAAAAAAAACCAGGTAATCTATTATGAGGGAGATAAAGGGAACGGCTTGTACCTGCTGGTTAGCGGCAAAGTAAAAACGATTAAGCTGGCAGAGGATGGCCGGGAACTGATGACAGGGATCTATGCAGCCGATGATTATTTGGGCATCAATGCCATGTTATCTAATGAGGCTTATGCCGATACTGCAACTGCCCTGGAGGATTGTTTATTATGCCTGATCCCAAAGGAACAGTTGGAAGAGCTACTCAATCTATATCCTGAAGTTGCCAGGGAATTTATCAAACTTTTGGCGAACGATATCCGTGAAAAAGAAGATCAGTTATTGCAAATGGCCTATAATTCCGTTCGTAAAAAAATGGCTGAAGCTTTATTGCGCTTGCAACGCCAGAGCGGCGCAGATCATTTCAAAATAGCACGCGAGGATCTTGCCGCTATGGCTGCTATGGCTACCGAAACAGTAAGCCGCACCTTATCAGATTTTAAAGTTGAGGGGTTGATAGAAAAGACAGGGAGCACTATTACTATCATTGACCTGGCCCGACTGACCAAAATGAAAAACTGACGTCAATCATTTTTCTGCTTGACTAAGCTCATGGCTATTGAACCACAGGAACGCTACTATTGCAGCATGAAAGTAGTAGCTTATAGTGTAAAACCTTATGAAAGGGAATCACTGGCGAAGGCCAATCAAAAAAAACATGATATCACACTGATCTTTAATTCGCTGAGTTTGGAAACCGCTATATATGCTGCCGGTAAGCAGGTGGTTATCATATCAGCTGGTGATGATGTGGGTAGCGAGGTAATGGATAAACTGGCAGCAATGGGTGTTAAATATATCACTACCCGATCTACCGCAACTGACCATATCGATAGGGCTGCTGCTGCACGGAATCATATTAAACTGGCTAATGTTCCTGAATATTCTAAACTGCAGGATATTGCCAGCCAAATAATTAAAAACCTGGATTTGTGGGAAGCAGACAAATGCGTGGGAAGTGCCTGTATATGCGCAAATAATTGCAGGGTAAAACATTAGTTGCAGATAACATAAAAAACCTCCGGGCGTTAAGCCCGGAGGTTTTTTTTATGAGAATTATAATTAGAAGATATATAAGGCCAGCATACCTAAATTCACTAATACGCTGAGAAGAAATAAACCAATCACAACCCGGATATTAGAGCCGCCCATGCCCACAATGATATTCGCCAGGTACAAGCCGAATGTGATGGGTAGGACAATGATCGAAGCATGGTAGTAGTACATTAATACCGCAGGTATTGGCAGAAAAAGTACCCCCTGGAAAACCAAGGAGAAGAAGAACCAAATGGTTTTGTGTTCAGCCTGGTGATCTGTTATCGCCAATAGGTTTGCCAATGTATGATTTTTGACGGTCAAAGTGTTTATTGTAGTTTCCATAATTACTATGATTTGTTTCTACAAATTTCCTGTGTATGAGCGGTTCAGGGAATGACCGTTATCCTATAAAAAAGTGACCTAAGGCACCTTATTAAAAGGATTATGCAACCTGTAATAACGCTTTACCCTGATCCTGTAAACATCATATAATAATGTAAAACCCAATATGGCAAGAGGAATGAAGAAGGAGTGAAAACTGAAATAACGGAACAAATAAGCTCCGGCTAAAGCACCGCACATAAAGAAAAAGATGATAACCGAACGTAGTTTTATCCTGACTTTTAATGCTGCCCTGTCTTTGATATTTTTTTGAAGAATCTGGGCTATCTCAATACCGAGGTCAGTAAATGTACCGGTAAGGTGCGTTGTCCTGACCACAGAACCGGATACAATGGAGACCAGTGAATTTTGCAGCCCCATGGCAAACAGTAACCCGCCTGCGAATATTTCTTTTGCTACCAGGCTATGATCATAGCGATAACCAAATAAGGCTACACCAAGCAGGATGGCCATCTCTATCAGCATAGGTACCAGGTAAGAGAAACGCTGATTACGACCTATAAAAGAAACAATAAAGCTTGATAGAAAGGCGCCTGCCAGAAAAAGAAACATCCAAAGCGCAACCACCCGGGCAGTTTTCCAATCCTGCATGGCAATACGCTCTGCAAATAGTGCTGCATGACCGGTTACATTGGTGGTTAAAACTGAAAATCCTAAAAATCCTGCAGCATTTACAAACCCGGCTGTTATGCAAAGCAACGAAGCCAATTTAACATTATGCACATAGGTGCGCTTGGTGCCGATATGCCTTAACATTATTGACTACCTACTTGCCGGGAAAACCAATAAAGATATAGGAATATGGTTAGCCATTTTTTGCGTTTGGCTTCGCCTGAACAAACTGTCGATAAAATTGGGCGAACGATGCACCATAGCAAGCATATCTATATCACCATGCTCACATAACCAATCCAGCCCGGCAACGGGATGGCGGGCTTCAATAACCCGATAATAGATATGCGGATAATTAGCCTTATTAGCCAATTGGTTCATAAACCATTCAGCAACATGCTCATCTTCATTAAAAATATTGGTGATCAATATTTCCGCATTGAGAGGCCTGGCTAATGTTATCAGGGTATAAATGCATTCCAGGTCATCTAACGGGTTTTTAAAGTCTGTAGCAAAGGCTATCTTTTTTATGGGTAAAATTGGGGCGGCAGGCGGCACCAGCAATAGGGGCCTGTCTATTTCGTCTATCATTTGGCGGCTATGATTACCGGGAAACAGGGTATTTAACCCGCTGCTGCCATGGGTGCCAATAATAACCAGCCCTATATCAAGATCATGCCCTAAATGGCTAACCATATCCATTACAGTTCCGGCTTCATTCCTGCAGGTAACTATGGGGTTAAAACTTATTGTTTCCTCTTTACCTTCCAGGTGCTCCCTAAGCAGTCTTAATTCATGACTGCTGTCTTCCAATAGCAGTTCAGATTCTTCCAGCGGCCAGCTGACCAAACCGGCTTGCGGCACTTCAGCAGGTTCAATAACCGCATTGCAGATAATCATATTCGCTTTAACCTGTTTGGCAAGGCTATAGCCATAATCCAGCGCATGCTTCGCATTAGCTGAAAAATCAGTTGGAAATAGGAACTTTTTCATCGTACACAAAGCTGCTCTTAATGAGTCAGCTAAAGAGTGATACCGGTCATTTTTCAAGGTGTTTGTTATCATTCCCGGATAAACGAATATTGAAGAAGTTTGTCTCCATGTTAGGAGAATTAAACAAAGAGCAGATCGAAAGCCTGCTAAAAGAGCTTCCAATTGGCCGCATTGGTTGTCATGCTGACGGGATCACCTATATCATTCCTATAAACTATGTTTATGATGGAATAAACCTTTACGCCCACTCCGCAAAAGGAATGAAGATAGATATGATGCGGAAAAATCCTGAAGTATGTTTCCAGACAGATGCGATCGACAGTTTGTCAAATTGGGAAAGTGTGATTGCCTGGGGTAGATTTGAAGAAATAACTGATCTGCTGGAAAAACAACTCGCCATGCAAAAGATTCTTAATAAAATGATGCCATTAATGCATGGCGAAACTGCACAGCCTTCGCATGGCTTTACTTCGGAAGCAAGTGATGTGAGTAACGAAGTAGAGTTGATATTGTATAAGATTATTTTGACCAAGAAGACAGGCAGGTTTGAAAAACAGTAATAATCAAAAAATAACTTGTCTTATTATTATTGACGGATTTTATTTATCATATCGAATTAGGGGTGGATATAAGCCATTATACATTTGGTTATCTTTAATCCATGTTAAACAACCGAAACCATAAATTTCAAGATCCCCAACAACGGAGTGTGTAGAGGCCAAAATTAAACAGGTGGCTTGTGCTGCAAAAAAAGTCTATGAGGTTCACCTGAATTGTCTTTGGGCGCTGGGCGATGAAAACAAGTCTCCTGTTTAATTTTTCGCCGGGAAGCAAGGGTTATGCCATTTTATTGGGAACCCCACAGGGCTCGTCTTAAACACTGGCAAGCTGTCTTGGCAGACAGACTGCTTAATTCCTGTTTGATTTATCTTGTTGCAATGTCTATAACATGCATCATTGAGTGCACACATTGTTGCTTAATAAGGAATGGATTTGTGCCTCCTTAATGATGTTTTCAAGGTTATCAATGTGACTATTGATAACCTTGTCATCCTGATTGTTTTCTTTTAACCTTTGTTTGGCTGGTAGCCACTTACCCGGAAATATTTTTAATTTTACGGAGTGCCGGAACTTTTGGCCTCCTGCTAAATAGGACATCATGATGAATGATTTGCCTTGTTTGTCGGCATTGTCGAGGTAAAAATTTAGTGTTGCCATGTTGTTTGCTGTCAATATTACTGTCAATTTGTTGTTTACTGAACTGTTGTAAAGTTGAGTAACATTGACCGGAAAAACAACATAAATTATTGGTAATAAGTATGTTGCGTCCATTTGAGCTTAACTGACTCTAATTGAATCTAACATACTACCTCTCCAGAAGGGAGGACTTTTATTTGAAAACAAAAAAGACATCCGTTTCAGGATGCCTTTTTAAATGAATTTATCAAGTCCCTCTCCTGTAGAGAGGGATTTAGGGTGAGGATGGTGGGAATTTATCTGCTGCTCGTTGTCGGCTTTGCAATTACTTCGCCCACAATATTTAAGTATTTTGTTGGCGTTTTTGCGTTAGATGTCACTACGATCGTTTTGTTAAATGGTATGGCGGCAGCAGCATTAAATGTAATTTTAATAATACCTTTTTCGCCATTTTTAACCGGAGTTTTGGTGAAATCAGCTATAGTACAGCCGCATGTTGGTTGTACATTGCTCAGTATCAACGGTTCCTTACCGATGTTGGTGAATTCGAACACAGTGGTAACCGGGGTGCCTTGCGGAATTTTTCCGAAGTCATGTTTTTCTTCATTAAATTTAAATTCGGCTTTTTCATTATCTTGCGCCGAAGCAGTTAGGACGAAGCCAAAGATCACTGCACACAGTATCAATATTTTTTTCATAATCTCTTGTTGATGTTTTATAGATTGACACAAATATAAAAGGTTTAAGGCAAATAAAAAACTATTAAACAAACTGTGCTTTTTGAGTGTTAATTATGCTAAATACAAAATAGAATTTTATAATTTTGGTCCCTAAACAAAATCTTATATGCCCGAAGCTGTAATAAGTGCCACCGGTCA
This sequence comes from Bacteroidota bacterium, assembly GCA_013286565.1. Classification (GTDB taxonomy): domain Bacteria; phylum Bacteroidota; class Bacteroidia; order Sphingobacteriales; family Sphingobacteriaceae; genus Mucilaginibacter. Next base: position 14,900 of record JABDFM010000046.1, on the reverse strand, counting down.
GTATAATGCTGCTGAACTCAGTTTTGAAGATTTCAAGAAAATTGTGATCAACGATTACCGGATAGGTTTTGAAAGTCGCCAGGCGAGTTTGATCGGCAGGCGCGAGGTATTAACAGGAAAGGCCAAATTTGGCATTTTTGGCGACGGGAAAGAAGTGGCGCAACTGGCTATGGCCAAGGCGTTTCGTGCTGGCGATTGGCGCGCAGGTTATTACCGCGACCAGACCTTTATGTTCGCCACAGGCATGAGCAACCTGAAAGAGTTTTTCGCGCAATTATATGCCAACCCTGATATCGAAAAAGATCCGGCATCGGCGGGCAGGCAAATGAACTGCCATTACGCTACACGATTTATAAACCCCGATGGCACCTGGAAAAACCAGGTAGAAACAATGAACTGCTCTGCAGATGTTTCTACTACAGCAGGCCATATGCCGCGTTTGTTGGGGTTGGCCTACGCTTCCAAACTATTCAGGCAAAATAAGGAGCTGGAATACTTGAGCCAGTTTTCTGTAAATGGCAACGAGGTTGCTTTTGGTACTATTGGTAATGGCTCTACATCAGAAGGCTTGTTTTTTGAGACGTTTAATGCAGCTGGCGTATTACAGGTACCTATGGCGATCTCTGTTTGGGATGATGCTTACGCGATCTCCGTCCCGGCTAAACTGCAAACTACCAAAGAAGATATTTCAGTCATATTAAAAGGCTTTCAGCGCGAACATGGAACCAATGGTTACGAGATATTTAAGGTACGCGGGTGGGACTATGTAGCCCTGTGCGAAACTTATGAACGCGCGATAGACATTTGCCGTACCGATCATGTACCTGTATTGATACACGTTACCGAGATGACGCAGCCGCAGGGACACTCTACCTCAGGCTCGCACGAACGTTATAAATCAAAAGATAGGTTAGCCTGGGAGAACGAGCACGATTGCCTTCTGCAAATGCGTAAATGGATCATCGAATCGGCCGTTGCTACCGAAGAGGAGATGGACGAACTGGAGGCAACAGCCAAAAAGTTTGTACGCGAATGTCAGAAAGAAGCCTGGGGCGATTTACAGGCGGAGATCGGTGCGGAATTAAAGGAAATGAATGACCTCATTGAGCAGCTTGCAAAAGAAAGCCAGTATGAAGAAGCGCTTAAAGATATTATCACATCATTGCATTCTGCTGTTGATCCGGGACGCAAGGATTCAGTAGCAGCTGGTCGCAAAGCGTTGCGCCTGACAGTGAAAGAAGACCTGGCCGCCAAGCAAGCCCTTAAAAACTGGCTTAACCAGGAAGCAGAAAAGAATAAGGAACGTTTTAACTCTAAATTATTTAGCGATACACCCTCCTCGCCATTATATGTGCCTTCAATTCCTGCTGAATATGAAGACGATGCCCGTTTAATAGATGGGCGAGAAGTGCTGAACGCTTGTTTTGATGCCAATTTTGAGCGTGATAAAAGTATTGTCGCCTTTGGCGAGGATGTGGGCGCCATAGGTGATGTGAACCAGGGATTTGCCGGTTTACAAAATAAATATACCGATTTGCGGATCACGGATACCGGTATTCGCGAAGCAACAATAGTAGGGCAGGGTATGGGTCTGTCTATGCGTGGTTTCAGGCCGATAGCCGAGATACAATACCTGGATTACCTCTTGTATTCCATCACGGTTTTGAGTGACGACCTGGCCAGCTTAAGCTACCGCACACGCGGCGGACAGAAAGCCCCGCTGATAATCCGTACCCGCGGGCACCGACTGGAAGGTATCTGGCACTCAGGCTCACCGATGGGTTTGATATTAAACTCGTTGCGCGGTTTGCATGTATGTGTACCCCGCAATATGACACAGGCCGCCGGGATGTATAACACCCTTTTGCGTGGTGATGAACCTGCGCTGGTCATTGAATGCCTGAATGGGTATCGCTTAAAGGAAAAATTGCCTGCCAATGTAGGTGAGTTTACAGTTCCACTTGGTGAGGCCGAGATCATGAGGGAAGGAACTGATATTACCGTAGTGTCCTACGGATCAACTTTACGAATTGTATTGGAAGCTGCGGAAGAATTAGAAAAAATGGGTATTTATATCGAGGTGATCGATCCGCAGACCTTATATCCGTTCGATACCAAAAAGGTTTGCAGCGCTTCTTTGAAAAAGACCAATAAACTGCTTATTGTTGATGAAGATCTTCCCGGTGGTGGCTCAGCTTATATTTTGCAAAATATATTGGAAGAGCAAAGTGGATATTATCTTCTGGATGCGCAGCCTAAAACTCTGCCGGCCAAAGCACATCGCCCTCCTTACGGAACCGACGGTGATTATTTCAGCAAGCCATCAATTGATGATATCATTGAGACCGTTTACAATATGATGAACGAAGCCAATCCGGGGAAATATCCGGCGATTTATTAATTAATTACTGAGTTATTGATTTTTGTGCCACGGAACCATATGTTTTCGTGGCTTTACTTTTTATATGAACAATCTTTTCTCCACCATATCCACCATCATCAAATCTCGCCGCAGCATTAAGCCGGTAATGATGAACGGCAAAAAAATACCCGACGATCAAATTCACTCATTATTAGAACTGGCCGACTGGGCGCCCACACATGGTTTTACAGAGCCCTGGCGGTTTGTGGTGTATGCAAACCCCACAGATTTTTGCCATGCACACGCCGAAATGTATAAGCAAAGCACCACCACTGAAAACTTTGAACAGGCAGTTTATAACAAATTGTATGAGCAGGGGGATAAAGCATCGCATGTTATCATCACGGTGATGAAACGTGGTACCTTGCCTAAAATCCCGGCTATTGAGGAAATTGAAGCGGTATCATGTGCCATACAAAATATTTTGCTCGGCGCAACGGCCTTGGATATGGCTTCTTTCTGGAGCACGGGCGGTATGGCGCTTAAACCACAGATGAGAGAATTCTTAGCTCTTGACGAAGAAGATCACCTGATCGGTGTCATCTATTTGGGTTATGCTGATCAATATCCTGCCGGGAGCAGGGTGATACCTCTCGAAGAAAAGATCAAATGGTTAAAATAACCTCCTAACCAAATCGTTTAAATTTCCGTATAAGTATTTAACAAGCAAAGATTAAAATTAATCTTATTGTAAATTATTTAATTATTAGTATAAAATAATTCGATAATTGTTTTGCCAGATTGAATTAGTTTCTATTTTTGCAAAACCGCAATAATTAAATCTATTAATTAAAACTCAAACTTGTTGATATTTTTTACTATTGATTAAACTTAAAATAGACAACGGAATATGAGAAAACGTTTTGTGTGGGTGACCTTTGCCTTATTAACTTTTGCAGTAACTATCACCAGTTGGAAGGCCGAAAATACTAATCTAACTATTGCAACCAATACAGCTATCGCCACAAATGCAAGTGCCCGTTCTGGTGCCAAACAACTTTTTGCCGGGTATGTGGAGCAAATTTATAATGCCGCTCAGTTAAATGACGCAGGACTCGAGTTTAGTGTATTTCAAAAGGCTGTTACCGGGTATTTCAATCTTAAAGCATCAAATAAGGTATCGCCTTATAGTTCTGTAATTACGATTATCGATCTGGCTAAATCCAGCTGCACCAAACGTTTGTGGATAGTTGACCTGGTTAACAAAGAGTTGCTGCTGAAGACATTCGTAGCCCATGGAAATGGCAGCGGTGATGATATCGCCTACCATTTCTCCAACGAAAGTGATTCACATGCAAGCAGTATAGGCTTTTATATTACTGACAATGTATATCATGGTAAACATGGCCAGTCACTCAAGCTGGATGGTATGGATGCAGGTTACAATGACAATGCCCGTGCCCGCTCTATTGTGCTTCATGGTGCCAAATATGTTTCTGAAGGTACCATCAACGTATTGAATCGCCTTGGACATAGCGAAGGTTGCCCGGCAGTACCACAAAAAGTTGCCCCTAAAGTGATCAACACCATCAAAGGCAAAACGGTGCTATTTATTAATGGCAACGACGATAGTTACACTTCTAAATATTTAGATGAAGATATAGCTGCCGCCTATGTTTACCCTGGTAATAATCAACTGAATGCCAGTTTGTAAGGTAAGTTCTAAGCCCTAAATCTCGTAATCTGCAATTCGCATTAAAAATTCGAAATCGAACATCCGATATCCGAAATAAAAAGATTATTCTGGCAAAAGGAACTTTTTGAGATGATCGTATAGAACGATATCCAAACCATATACATCCTTCCTGAATTGTAACTGCCCATTCTTATCGGGCCAGCAGGTAACATAGGTAATATAAACAGGCACTCTTGGCCTTAACGCGATATCCGTAGGGGTTGGGTTGTCTTCGCTCATTATTTTAGCCACCAGGTTATATCTTGCCGTATCCCTGAATAAAGTATGTGCAAGTTGCAGCGGTTGCTCAAGGCGCACACAGCCATGACTCACAGCGCGCATGGCGTACCTGAAAGCATCCTTGGCAGGTGTATCATGCAGGTAAACGCTGCTCCTGTTCTCAAACAAGAACTTGATCTTCCCTAAGGAATTATCAGCGCCAGGTTCCTGTTTAAACTCATAATCGGAATTCCTTGGAGTTACCTTAGACCAGTCAATGGTTTCCGGGTCTTCTATCAGCTTGCCATCCTTATAAACATCAATGTTTTTATTCGACAAATAGAAAGGGTCTTTTACCTCTTCAACAATAATTTCCTTAGTAGCTATACTTTTAGGGATGTTCCATATTGGGTTAACCTGTACACTGTGGATCACACTACTCAATAGCGGGGTTTCATGCGGAAACGGATTATCCTCGCGGCAGGTATCATTATAACTCTCCAGTGTATTTAAATTTAATTTATTGCGCCCTTCACCCACGCAAACTTTCATATTAAGCACTGATCTGCCGCTGTCTATCACATTAAGGCGATAATCAGGAATATTAACGTATACGTACTTGTTATCAGCAGGCTTGTTTTTCCATCTCAAACGCTCCATGTTCACTAATAAAATGCGCCGGGTTTCTTCTTTTGACAAGCCGGGAGCGGTTATCCCCTCTTGAAATGCTTTCTGTAGCACCAGGTAATTAGGGTCTTTCGGCTGTATGCTGTCAAGATAAGCTTTCATATCTTCCACATTAAAGATCCTGTTCATGGAAGTAGTATCAGGGCGCAGGGTTTTTATAAAGTAGCGGGAATAGATCTTTCGTGGGCTAAGGATACCAAATTGCATGGCGCCGGAGTAATTGATGAGCGAGTTTGATGCCAATATTTCCAGCTCGGCCATATCATGATAAGCTTCCCCTATTGTTTTTATCCCATCTTTGGAGTGAAACTTTTGCATTAAAGCGCTGATCTGTTCTGGCTGAAATATTTTTGGATCAATGCCGTGTTCATCTGCTTTCTGGTACTGATCGATAGCGACCTGTAAACTGCCATCCCACAAATGGTTGATCACAAAGACCGGCTCAAAATCATTCTGATCATAATGATTTAAGATAAATTGCGGGTTGGTGATGTTTGATTTTTCGCTGGCTAATACTTTTTTAAATACTACGGCAAAAGTATCTGGGTCGAAATCTTTGAAAACAATGTTCTGGGTTTTTTTAAAAAGAATGGTGCCCATTTCAGAGCGTTTCTTACAACCCTGGAAGGTTATCGCTAAAAAACAGGCTGCGAGTACTAAAACAAACCAGGTCGTTTTTTTAGCATTATAAAATTTAATCATATAGAATATTCAGCAAATATAGGTTAGTCGTAGCAATCGATATACCACAACAATATAATTATTTTTACGGTAGATTTGAATAAAAGGTGCGATATGCACTTTAGTAGTCCCAATCGGGTACGATAAGCCATTAACAACAATGAAAAGGAACTTGTTTTTTATTTTTTTCTTACTTGGTTGTCAGGCAATGGCCCGACCGCGTTAAGGAAATATATGCTTTGTCTCAAACGCTAAGTCATGACGAAGTGAAGGCAAAACTGGATTCTATAAAATAAATACATTGGATAACACAAAAAGAGAAGTTTGGCTGAGAGGCCCGGTGCCGGGAATTCCACCCTTGTTGCAGCCTATAGCACATACCTTGCTACAGGCACGGGAAGAAGTGAACGCGTTAATAGTTGATTTCCCTGAGATATTTTTATGGGTAAAACCATCAGGGATGGCCTCTGTAGCATTTCATTTACAGCATCTGACTGGTATCCTCGATCGGCTTTTCACTTATGCCAGAGGTGAGTTACTAAACGAATCGCAATTAGATTACCTGGCGGCCGAGGGCAGGGAACCCGAACATGAATACGGGGTAAACATGCTGGTTGAAAGGTTCAATAAACAGGTTGACATCGCCTTAGATCAATTAAGCAATATCAACGAAGCCACCCTGACCGAAACGAGAGGGGTAGGCCGGGCTCAGATCCCTTCCACAGTCATTGGTTTATTGACACACGCTGCCGAACATACCATGCGGCATACCGGGCAACTATTGGTAACAGCAAGGTTACTGAAAAATTGAAATATTAGTTGTAGATTAGCTTTATCCCCTACTAATAAACCTTATTAGAATGCCTTATCAATCAAAACCACGCAGTACGAGCTGTAAAACCTGTTTTATTGGCTTACTGTTATTGTTCTGTTATTCCCGTTCCATAGCGCAGTCAAATTCTTTGAAGGGCGATCTGTTAAAGTTGCAAATCGCTGCCGATAGTGCCTTTAAAAAATATCCGGCAGAAAAACTCTATATGCAGTTTGATAAACCATACTATGCTGTAGGCGACTCGGCATGGTTTAAAGTTTACCTTTTTAATGTGCCATCACACCAGCTTTCAGCTAAAAGCGGCCTGCTTTATATTGATTTTACCAGCGACAGCGGTAAACTGGTAAAGCAATATGTTCTGCCCGTAAAAAATGGGATCACTTGGGGCAATATCCTATTGAATGATAAGGATTTTAAACCGGGTAATTATACCCTGCGTGCCTATACCAACTGGATGCGCAATTTTAGCGGGGACGGGTTCTATTATAAACGCCTTGCCATTTATGGCGCAGATGAAAACAATTGGCTGGTAAACAGTGAGATAAATACATTGAAAAAGGCAAATGACCAAAGCCAGGTAAACGCCCTGTTGAAATTCACTGATATTAATAAAATGCCAATGGCAGGCAAATCTATACAATTGCAGGTAGTCGCCGGAACAAAAAACATTTATAAGCAAAAAATGCAGACAGATCAGAACGGCTTACTCAATGTAAATTTCCTGCTCCCAGATGAATCATTAAATCTGGCCATTGTTGCGGAAAGCGAGCAAAAAGATCAAAAGGCAGACATTCCGCTAAATTTGAACCGTGCCGAAAAAACAGACCTGCAGTTTTTCCCGGAAGGAGGTGACCTGGTGACCGATCTGCCCGGTAATATTGGCTTTAAAGCAATTGGTGAAGATGGCAAAGGGGTGCAGGTTTCCGGTATCATCACTGATCATAACCAACAGCAGGTAGCTGTATTTAACTCTCAGCATAATGGCATGGGTAAATTTAACCTGGCTGTAAAAGATGGAGAAACTTATATGGCAAAAGTTACTTTACCGGGAGGGGTGGTAAAAGAATATCCTCTGCCTGCGATAAAAAGATCAGGAACGGTTTTACAATTGAATAATACGATGGAAAGCGATTCGGTGGGGGTATCCGTTACTGCCACAGATGACATTGCCGGATCTGCAAACAGCTATTTTTTGATAGGCAAGGCAAGGGGCATTGTGTGTTATGCGGCGATACTAAACTTTCATGATGGTAATTCTATCCGCAGAAAAATTGCTAAAAGTTTATTTCCTTCGGGAATAGTGCATTTCATCCTCACATCATCAAACGGCCAACCTTTAAATGAGCGGATCACTTTTATCAGCCATGCGGACAACCTGCATATTGATCTGTCGCAGGGTAAAAGTGAATATGTATCCAGAGATAGTATCGCGCTGAACATAAAAGTTACAGATAATACCGGTCAACCTGTTTCGGGTAACTTTTCATTGGCGGTGACGGATGATGCCTTGGTTAAAACAGATACTTTGAATGACGAGAACATTTTTACCCGCTTACTTTTAACATCTGATCTGAAAGGATACGTAGAAGAGCCTGGCTACTATTTTCAGCAAAAAGCAGGTGTGTGGCAGGCATTGGATAATTTGTTGTTGACCCAAGGCTGGGTGAGTTATGAACCAGTCCTCCCAACCCTGCCCTTTGAAGCAGAACATGAATTTACGGTAAAGGGCAAAGTGATCAACGTTTTTAGCAAACCGGTTAAAGGCTCTAAACTGATCTTATTTTCCAAATCGCCTTTTTTTTTGATGGATACCGTTACCAATAATGAAGGAAAGTTTGTTTTTGACCGTTTCCCTGTTGTTGATACGCCTTTATTTGTCATCAAGGCCGTTAACAAAAGGGGAAAGAGTTTTAATATTGGTATCAATATAGATGAAGCACCGTTGCCGATCTTCAGTGCACCAAAAAATCCGTTAACATTGCCCTGGTATGTAAACAGCGATTCCACGCTAATGAATTATGTGAATGATAAGATCGCCATCAATAAGCAGCAGGCGTACACCCCTGATGGCAAACGTAAACTAAAGGAAGTGGTGATATCAGCCAGGAAAACCATCAAAGATTCTCAAAACCTCAATGGCCCCGGCAATGCTGACCAGGTAATTGATGAAAAAGAATTGGAGCAGGCTGGCAAAAAGACATGGTTGCAACTACTTAATGAAAAAGTAACGGGATTTAGAGAGGGAATTTTATTGCTTTCGGATGGAACTGAAAGGGCAAAAAAGGATCGTGATTTTTATAAATTTCTTACAGATGGAGATAGCTCAACGGTAACCCAGGGTTGGTATTATATTAAATATCGACCTGTAAAATTTATTATTGACGGTGTGCCGGTATATAAAATTTATCAACCAAATGGCAGCGCTTTTAACGATATCACAAACTATTTAAATTCCCATACCGCAGAAGATATTAAAGGTATTGAGGTTGTTTCTTCAACAAAATATGCCAATAGATACGTACCAATAGAATATGCGATGTCAATACTTCCTTCTGACGTAGCTTTTGTTGAAATTACCACGCGCTCAGGCCATGGCCCGGCAATAGATAATGCTATTGGTACTTATTTATACAAACCTTTACCACTTAGCTGGCCGAAGCAGTTTTATAAGCCCCGCTATGCTGTGAGGGATACGGCAAAGCATCAATTAGACCTGCGTTCAACCATTGATTGGGAGCCAAATGTGAATACCGGTAAGGATGGTAATGGATTGGTATCATTTTATGCAGCTGATAGTCCGTCAGTATATACGGTAATGATAGAGGGCACTGATATGAATGGTAACATCGGGTTTAAACGCTACAGGATATTGATCATTAAGCGTAAGGAAAGTATTAAATCAAAATAGTTAAAACTTCCTTCATGTTTGCTGCCTTGTGGGTTACTTCCGCATCCGGATACCTGTTTTCAGGATCATACAGAAAGGTGTCTATGCCTAAGGCTTTGGCAGCTTTAATTTCTGATTCAGGATCATCGCCAATGACCAATATTTCTTCGGGTTCATAACCATGCACTTCCATGATCTCGGCAAATATGTCCTTTTTGGTTTTTGGGCTAACCTCCGGGTCAACAATATGAATGGCTTTAAAATCATCACCGATACCCAGCATTTTAACTTTACTATGTTGTAATTTGGAAAAACCGGTAGTAACCAAAAACTTATCCAACGGTACCGATCTGACGTATTCATAATCCGCGTAAGGCTGCATAGGTAAAGTGTAAGCCATGTTATTGAGGGTATCGATAATTCTATTTCTTAATTCTTCATCCAACTGGTAATCATCGGCGATATGCTGAAAAGGCCTGCGGGTCATTTCCTCTTTGATGTGAGTTACACGGTCGGTTCCATCCGCATTAATACTATTGGAGTATTGATCAAGCACTACATATAGCTGGCCAAACAGGTCTTCGGAAATAGAGCTAACGGGGTAAATGGTATTGTCGAGATCTAATATCAGGGCTTTTTTCATCAAAATACAGTTTCTTCGGTCGGTACAACAATAGTTCGTTTACTGGTGTATTTATAAAGCATAGTAAAGCCTACAGATGCTACCAGGCACATAGCGCCGATGACCCACCACAACGGATAATAACCCCAACTGGCCACTATTAAACCGCCCGCAACCGGGGCTAATATCTGTGCGGTTGACCATGCTATGGTGTAAAGAGCGGCGTATTCACCGCGGTTGTTTTCATTTGTCCGCATTATCCAGAACGAATTCATAAACGGCATGCTCATGATCTCGCCAATGGTTATAAATATCACTACAATAAATGACGCGAAATAAGCAGCAGGAAGAAAATTAAGCAATAAAAACCCTGCCCCTGTAAGTACCACACCTATGCTAATATACCTGAGCGGATGCCTTTTACCTTCAAGGTTATGGATGATCACCATTTCAAAGCAAACGATAAGCAATCCATTTACACCCATCAATAAACCGATAAACTGCTCACTGAAATGCCATTGGGTTTTATAGAACAGAGACTGCATGGTAAACAGCTGAAAGAAACAACTTGCAAACACGATGACCAATAAAATAAAAGCCAGGTAAATGCCGTCCTGATAGGCCGAATCCTTGACGGATCTTATGGCATTTTTAACGGGCATGATGATTTTTGAGAAGGGAATAAGCTTTAATAAAAGTAACCCGGCTAAAATATTGGTGCAGCCATCCACCCAAAACAATAAATGATAGTTGATCTGGGCCAAAGTACCGCCTAATAATCCGCCAAAAGCCCAGCCCAGATTTACAGCCAGCCGGTTAAGCGAGTATGAACGTGTTTTATTATCATCGCTGCTATAATAGGCTATCGCTGCGGAATTGGCTGGTCTGAACGAGTCGTTGCACATACTCAACACAAACGAACAGATGCTGATGGATATAAAAGTTTTTTGAAACCCTAAAAGGAAAAACAATAGCCCGCCCGCTATCAGCGCTATTACCTGTACATAGTAAAATCCATACCTGTCTGTTATCCTGCCACCAATAAAAGCCCCTAAAATTGAGCCCAAACCAAACAAGCCCAGGATATATCCCGCCTGTGGAACGGTGAAATGGAGTTTTTGCGTACAATAAATAGTCATGAAAGGGATAACCATAGTACCGCTGCGATTAATGAACATCACCAGGCACAGGTACCAGCTATTTCGCGACAGACCACTATATGCTTTTTTGTATAATTGGATAGTATAGGAGAGCATTGCACAAATATATCAAATGTGCAGATGCATGGGTGTGCCGATGTGCAAATATGAAGATTGGATGAGACTTACTAACCTTCTATATATTTCCGATAATTTCTTTCAATAAACTCTTAATCTCATTATCTGAAATGTTTTCTTGTTCAGATTTATCATAAACTGCCAGCAAATAAATCACGCCTTCAAGTTCATTTAGCAATACTACATTAGTGATTACCCGGGCACCACCACTCTTGCCCTTGTTTTTACTGGCAATAGTTATCCTGATCTTGTAACAAGAATTACCTATTGGTATGCCCGATTTAGGATTATTATTGAGTATTTCGCGAAGTTTGCTTAGATCTGATTTAAAGGACTTGTATTTCTTACTTAGTGTTTTAACATCCTTATCAAAACTGGGGATAGTTTTTATTTTATAGTTCATTCAGCAGATCATCGAAATCTCTTGCTTCTATTTTTCCTGCTTTAACGTCATTTAGTTCATTAACAGCATCCTTTATTTTTTTTAATAGGGGTTTACTGCTATCAACCTTTTTTACAGCGACGCCTAATTCTTTTAACAATATACGTACTGCTTTTTCCTTTTTATCAGGTATGGTTATTTGTAAAACAGTCATTCTTATTTTCTTTATACAAATATAATTAAAAGATGATTATGTTGATTAAAGTGATTATACATTGATATAGGAATGGTCGTATTAAATTTAATCAAACTGAATTGAATTTAACAATTGTTCTGTTTCATGAAAAGCAATAATCCTGTGGTCTATAATAATATCTTGTGGGGTTATTAATTTTTTCAATGCGATACCGTTTAATGATTTGCAGCGACTTAATGCTGTATATAATTGTCCATTAATAAATGCACCTCTTCCTAGATCAATTGCAACTTTTTCAAATGTTAAGCCTTGACTTTTATGTATTGTGATAGCCCAAGCAAGTTTAATGGGAAATTGAGTAAATGTGCCTTTTAATTCAGAAACAATTTTGCCATTATTATATTTGTAGGCCCTATTTTCCCAAACTGTCTTTTCTAACTTGTGAATACTGTCATCTTGTAATCTAATTTCCAGTATATCATCAGATATAAATTCAACCTTAGCAATTGTTCCGTTTACCCAATTTTTAGCAGTATCGTTTTTTACCAATATTACTTGTGCATATTTTTTTAGCTCCAGCGTTTTATTCGTTGGGTATCGACTTTCTTTAAATTCACCCGTAATTTCTGCCTCGAACCGGAAAGATGTATAAGACAGTTGGTTAAGCCTTCTGATATTTTCGGCGAATGCAATGGCATTGCTTGATGAAAGTGTTATAACAAATTCATTATTCTTAGGAGTGTAGTTGGGATAATATCTGTCGTTTAATTTAGCAAGTATATGTCCATTATTTTCGCAAATTCTGATGCTATCTAAAATTTCAACAAATTCAAGGTCTTTACCTTGTCTATAAGATTTTTTAAATTCGAAATATCCAGGATTTAATTTTTTATATGCAGGAGAGTCAAAAAAATATTTGCTTTTGTATACTTCCGTAAATAAATAACTATCAACTTCATCCGTATCATCTATAACTGGGGGTAACTGGAAAATATCTCCAACGAATAATATCTGCTTGCCTCCAAAAATTTTACTTGGATCACCTCCATTTTTCCGCAAAGAGTAATCAATGGCTTCTAGTGTATCAGACCTTAGCATTGACACCTCATCAATAACAATGGTTTGAATTTCCTCTATCATTTTATACTTTTCAGAGTTTTTGTAGAAAAGTTTTATTTCATCATCTTCTGGACCCAAAGCTTGCGGCGGAAAACGAAAAAATGAGTGGATGGTTTGACCCTTTATGTTAATTGCAGCGATACCCGTAAAAGCACACATTAATAATTTTTTCCTGGTTTTTGAAGCAAAGTATTGAATGAAGGTCGATTTACCAGTTCCAGCTTTGCCGGTTATAAAAAAGCTTGAATTACTATTTTCAATTTTATTAAATAATTGATTTACAATCTTATTGTTTTCGTAGCCCTCAGGAAAATCATTAAACTGGCTATATAAATAAGGTAATTCTAAAGGTTCGTCAAATATTGTTAATTGACTAACATCGTCACATTCAATACGAAGCAGATATGTTAGCTCTCTAAGGTTATCTTTATAAGGATTATCAACTGTAAGATTTTTATCATAGTGTGCCAACATCTTTAAAATATTGTTGCATTTATCTGCAAATTTTTCATAATGTTCCGAATTTTCGCTAATGTGTTTAAACAAAAGATCTTTATTGATTTCGATACCAATAAAACTTAAAAAGGCATGGAAAATAAGTGAAGAATTATTTTTTTCAAGATTTAAAAATGAAGAATGATGAAGCTTGAAATTTTGTGGGAAATTTATGGGATATAAATCATTTTCTTTACCATAATACAATTGAAATGCATAATCTCTTTTAAAAAGTCCAGTGGATTGATCGACCAAGGGTGATTTCTTGAAGTTTTCAATCCATTTTTTTTCAATTACTTTTATACTGGGCATTAAAATATGACTTACAAGGTTTCATTAGCTAATTTACTAAATAATATAGCAGTTTTAAAGGAGGACTTTAATGCAATTTTTGGCTTATCTCAAAATAGAGTTCCTGTTCCTCAACCAATGATCTGCCAAAACCAAAGCGGCCATGGCTTCCACAATAGGTACTGCGCGGGGTACTACACAAGGATCATGACGGCCTTTGCCTGATATTTCGGCTGCATTTCCCTGTCTGTCAATTGTAGCCTGGCTTTGCACGATGGTAGCCACCGGTTTAAAGGCCACTTTGAATTCTATCGGCATACCATTGCTGATGCCGCCCTGTATCCCGCCTGAAAAATTGGTCAGGGTTTGGATCTCGCCTTGTTGAGTTTTGATAAAAATATCATTGTGTTCCGAGCCGCGCATTTCGCTGCCCTCAAAACCAGAACCATATTCAAACCCGTGTACGGCGTTGATGCTCAACATTGCTTTTCCCAGATCGGCATGTAATTTATCAAAAACAGGCTCGCCTAAGCCAACCGGGCAATTTTTTATGTAGCAGGTTACTTTACCTCCAACGGTATCGCCTTGTTTACGGATAGAATCAATATGCTCTATCATTTCTTCGGCAGTTGCCGGATCGGCGCAGCGGACGATATTTTTTTCGCGATCATCAATAAACTCCTGTACGTTATTAATCTCCACGTTCGGTGCGTTGATCTTGCCAACACTGCTTACATGGGCTGCTATTTCGATACCCTGCGTTTTTAAAAGCATTTTAGCTATTGCACCTGCCGCAACACGCGCGGCGGTTTCGCGGGCAGAGGAGCGACCGCCCCCGCGATGATCACGGATACCATATTTAACCTGGTAAGTATAATCAGCGTGCGAAGGACGGAAAACATCTACATTATGGGTATAATCTTTTGACCGTTGATCTTCATTGGGGATCAGCATGGCAATGGGTGTTCCGGTGGTTTTCCCTTCAAATACGCCTGAAAGTATTTTTACCGCATCACTTTCCTTACGTTGTGTGGTAATTTTTGATTGCCCGGGGCGGCGCTTATCCATTTCAGATTGGATATAATCCAGGTCTACCTCCAATTGTGCCGGGCAGC
>JABDFM010000045.1 GCA_013286565.1 Bacteroidota bacterium | reverse complement strand
ATAGGGCTAACTCTGTTAAAATATACCTGGTTAATACGGGCGTAAGTGCTGATAATCTGACTACTAAGGGTTATGGCGAAAGCAACCCGGTAGCCGATAATACCACAGATGCCGGAAGGATATTAAACCGCCGTGTTGAGATCAAAAAACAAAATTAAAAAGATAATAACCAATCCATTTTTACAAAGCCCACTCCTTAAAGAAGTGGGCTTTGTATTTTAATGGGCTAAAAGAAAATTAGCACTCGGGCAAACTGATCGGTATATTGATAGCCAGGCCGCCGTCTGATGTTTCTTTGTATTTTGAGTTCATATCCAAAGCCGTTTGCCACATGGTTTTTACTACGGCATCCAAGCTAACTTTGGCATTATCCGGGTTGGTTTGCAATGCCAACTGTGATGCGGTAATGGCCTTGATGGCGCCCATGGTGTTGCGTTCGATACAGGGAACCTGCACCAAGCCGCCAATCGGATCGCAGGTCATGCCCAGGTGATGCTCCATAGCGATCTCGGCGGCCATGAGTACCTGCCTTTGCGAGCCGCCCATACATTCAGTTAAGGCCGCGGCAGCCATTGCGGATGATACACCAATTTCGGCCTGGCAGCCACCCATTGCGGCCGATAAGGTAGCACCCTTTTTGAAGATGCTGCCAATTTCTGATGCGGTTAATATAAACTGGATAACTTTTTCTTTGCTAAACCTATCACAAAAAACTATCATGTATTGCAATACGGCAGGCACCACCCCTGCAGCGCCATTAGTGGGCGCAGTTACCACTCGCCCAAATGATGCGTTCTCCTCATTTATTGCCAACGCAAAACAACTTACCCAATCCAACGTATTTTGAAACCCATTACCTGTGTGCCTGATAGCAGCTACCCATTCATTATAATTTTCATAATGATAATCACCTATCAATCTGCGATTTAAATTGGCCGCGCGGCGGGCCACATTTAATCCGCCGGGCAGGTGGCCGGTAGTATGGCAACCCCGATACATACATTCCTTCATCACCCTGAAAATATTAAGCACACCAGATCGTGTTTCCTGCTCGTTGCGCCAGGCCAACTCATTTTCCATTACTACTTCCGATATTTTGAGGCCCGTTTTTATGCACCAGTGCAGCAGATCGCCTGCAGTATTAATGGGAAAAGGAAGATCGACCTCATTTTTACTGGCTTGGGCTTGCTCGCCTTCCTTCACCACAAACCCACCGCCAATAGAATAAAAAGTTGCCGAAACAGCTTTTCCATCGCTCAAAAACGCTTGAAATGTTACAGCATTCGGATGATAAGGCAAACTCTCGTTAAATAAAAAAAGCAGGTCATCCTCAACAAAAAAATCTATGGATTGATTCCCGCCGAGTAGCAATGTATTCGACGTTGTTATATGGGCTATTTTTTGATCTATCGCATTTACATCAAAGGTAACAGGATCGTCCCCGCTCAGGCCAAGTAAAATAGCAATGTCGGTTCCATGCCCTTTGCCGGTTTTGGCAAGTGAGCCATACAGCAAAATTTTTATACCTGTTACCAGGGATAATACTTCCTGCTGTTCCAACAATTGCACAAACTGTTGCGCCGCCCGCCACGGGCCAAGCGTGTGTGAGCTTGATGGGCCAATGCCTATTTTAAAAATATCGAATACTGAGATCTGTTCCCTTTTCATCCATGCAAACTTACAGGATATATGCCATTATTTATCTCTAATTAATTTCCTTATTCGGCCATTCGAAATAAATTTTTATATATTTAGCGTACAATTAACTCTCAAAAACTTAACCTTTAAACTTTAAAACTATGGACAATTCTTATTCAGGCTCTGGTGGTTTTCCCTCTCTGGGCTTTATCCCCATTATAATTATTTTAGTGATAGCTGTGATAATGATAGCGGCAATGTGGAAAGTATTCACTAAAGCAGGCAAACCCGGCTGGGCGGCTATTATACCTATCTATAATTATATAGTAATGTGCGAAATAGTAGGCAAACCTGTATGGTGGTTTCTATTAATGATCTGTCCATGCATTAACTTTATTTTTGTAATATGGGTATATAACCTACTATGCAAAAGTTTTGGTAAAAGCGAAGGATTTACGGTTGGTTTGATTTTCTTACCCTTCATATTTTTACCAATATTAGGCTTCGGTGATGCCCAATATTTAGGACCATCGGCAGCTGAAGCAAATGCGGCAAACCGTTTTGGATCAAGCGACTATCAAAAACCATTTGACGAAACTCCTCAATCCTGATATGTGTATTACCTTAATATTTTGCAGCCTTTTGGATATTACCAATTGGCTGCAAAATCATTTTATACCCTGCCCATTCAAAAAATTAACCGGTATTGATTGCCCTGGTTGCGGTTTTCAACGAAGCCTGCTTGCTCTTATAAAAGGGAATCTCAGGGAAAGCATCCTATTGTATCCTGCTACTATCCCGCTGTTGATAACCTCCTTGTTTGTATTATTTGCTGTAAAGCTTAAGATGGATAATCGTGATATGATCAAGAAAACGCTTTTTATCACAACCGGGAGCATCATCATGATATCTTATATTGTAAAAATATACAGCCTATATATTTAAATCAGGTTCCTGTTCTTGAAGTGATGTAGCTGTAGTCTTTAATTACAGTTTGCAAAAAATCGAAATCATTCATCCCCCTTGGTATCTCAACAGCTAAGTGTTCTTTTACACGCAAGGCCATATTATATACCAAACTACTGTTACGTGTGCTCTTAAAGTTACTGATCACTTCATGTATCAGCGTAACATCCTCATCCGATAGGTTGTTTACGCTGGGAAATACAGGCTCATAATTCTCATCCTGCGAATTTAGAAAAAGCTCATTTAATGTGGTACGCGGCTTGGTTTTGATCAGCGTTGTTCCGGCAATCAGATCACCGATACGTTGTTTTTTTTCTGATACTGCGACAGAAACTAAGGCCCCGATGCCAAAAGTGATCCCAAAATCCACCAATCTGAAAACCCACCTCAAAAAATACTGACCTAATGTGGGCCGGGCCCCATCAATATTTACCACCTTAATTTTTATAGCATATTTGCCTATGCTTTGCCCGTTAAAATATATTTCGGCTACCAAATCATAAAAAATAAAAAGGATACTATATATGATGAGTAATACGATCAGAAATACCGGGAGCCCACCCCCTGATTGCAATTGCTCGATCTGGCTTATATAGAAAAATATAATGATGAAATAAATAATATAAAAAACGCCGGTAAATACCCCTATATCGACTATCCTGGCTAAAACGCGCTCGCCTAATCCGGCTACTTCATAATCAATATCAATATTTTGAGATGTCCTGATTTTTACTGTTTGCATACTTAACAAATATATATTTTGACTATTGAATTATTTGTATGCCGTGATCGAATTTTTGTTATTATTTTAACAAAAAAATTAATCCTGTAGATAATATGCGTGAAGCATTGTTTGTTAAGCAAAATTCGGCAAAGTGGCACGAGTATGAAAATACCCCTACCAATGACCCTGATGAGTTGGCCGAAAGATTTGTGATCATTTCTGATGACCTCGCTTACGCTAAAACATTTTATCCACAATCAAAAACAACACAATATTTAAACGGCCTGGCTGCCGGTTTTCATCAGTCTATTTATAAAAACAAAAAGGAGAAAACTAACCGGTTTATATATTTCTGGCAATCTGAACTGCCGCTCTTGTTCAGAAAATATCATAGACAAATTCTATATTCTTTTATCTTCTTTATCATATTTTTCCTGATAGGAATACTTTCAGCTAAATATGATAATTCATTTGTCAGGTATATTTTAGGGGATGATTATGTGAATATGACTAACGAAAACATCTCAAAAGGCGAACCGTTTGGAGTTTTTAAAAGCGAAAACGAGTTTTTGATGTTTTGGATGATCGCCAAAAACAATATTACGGTAACAGCTTCAACCTTTGTTTTGGGCATTACTTTTTCCCTCGGAACATTACTGTACCTTTTCAAAAATGGTTTAATGGTAGGTTGTTTCCAATACCTGTTTATAAGCAAGGGATTAGGCATACAATCAGTATTGGTAATATGGATACATGGCACGCTTGAAATATCAACCATAATTTTAGCAGGTGCTGCCGGATTGATCATGGGCAACAGCCTTTTATTCCCCAAAACCTATACCCGTTTCGTATCGCTAAAGAGAGGGGCGCTTGACGGGCTAAAAATAATGCTTGGGATAGTACCAATTGTTGTAGCCGCGGCTATTTTTGAAAGCTTTGTTACGCGGCATACCGAAATGCCTTTATGGTTAAGCATTTCAATTTTAAGCGGTTCATTTATATTTATTGTATGGTATGTTATCATATACCCCTTATATTTATCGCGTAAGCTAAAACCTGACCTTATTAATGATGAAAGAAAATATTGAATTAAACCGTGCCCGCGAATTTGGAGACATCATCAGCGATACCTTTGTTATCTTCAGGCAAAACTTTAAACCGCTATTAAAATCCTTCCTGGTTATTTGTGGATTGTTTTTAATAGCCGACACCTTCATTACAGCCATTGTTAATAATACCAGGCATAGTGATGATGTATCACTCCATCAGCACTGGCTGTTTTTAGGCGTGGTATTCGGTGTTGTTTACAACACCGCTTTTGTGGTAACCGTGCTTTCGTACCTGGCAATATATAAGGAGAAAGGTAACCAACCAGCCGAAGTACTCGAAGTATGGAGTTATTTCAAATATTATTATTTCAGGGTATTTTTAACCCAGGTGCTATTGATCATTGCGGCAATAATTGCCTTCCTTTTCTGTTTTTTCCCCGGAGTTTACTTATCTGTTGTTTTCTCTTTAGTTATGCCGGTAATGATAATTGAAAATGGCAGTATCGAATATTCCTTTAAAAGGGCCTTTAAAATAATTAAAGAAAACTGGTGGTTCACTTTTGGCACTATTCTGTTAATAGTTATTATTGTTTTAGCCTGTACATTGATCTTACTGTTACCACCGATGATATTCTATGGCGGCGCTCAATGGCTGTTGGGCGAAAGCCCTGATAATACAGCCGGGATAATACAGGCAGCATTGATGAACCTTTGCCAGATACTTTGGATAATACCCATCATCGCTATAACGCTGATCTATTATTCTTTGATTGAAGAAAAAGAAGGGAATAGCCTCGTAAACAGAATTAAAATGTTTGGGAAAAACACCCCGGGAACAGATCAAATCTCATCAGAACAATACTAAATCCAGGCATGTCCAAAGCATTATTAACACTTCTTATACTGTTTTTGCTTGGCGGGCAGGTTTATGCATCGTCTACGGGTAAAGTAGCTAAGTCAATTACCATACATCATCAGCTCAAAATAGATAGTACTAAGATAAGTGTACATCAATTTGATACCAGCACAATAAAAAAATATCGCGGGGACCCTGCTTTTAATTATGCGGAAGAAAAAGCCAGCATTACCTGGTGGGATCGCTTTTGGAATTGGGTATGGGGCGTATGGGAGCGTTTCTGGGAATGGGTGGCACACATTCTTCAAAAATTATTTGGCGGCGTTAGAATAGGAAAGGCTGGTTCAGTGTTTAAGTACGTTATATTAGGTTTAGGGGCTTTCCTGATCGTCTATCTGATCTTTAAGCTAATAGGTATAGATCTGTTAAAGATCTTCAAAAAGAAGCAGCCTGTAAATGAAATCCCTTATACAGAGTTCATAGAAAACATTCATGACATAAACTTTGATGATGCTATCGAAAACGCCGTGCTGGTTAAAGATTACAGGCTTGCCGTAAGGCTTTTATACCTGCGCTGCCTAAAGCAATTGAGTGACAACCATATTATTAACTGGAAGATTGAAAAAACCAACAATATTTATTTAAATGAAATTACCGATGAAGCTCAACGCCGGCAGTTTTCAATTGTTACCAGGCAGTTTGAATATGTGTGGTATGGAGATTTCCCGGTAGATGGGCAATCATTTCAAAACATCAATGCGATTTTCCAGGAATTTAAAACCCGCTTGTCATGAAAAGTTTAAGGGTTTATATTATCACGTTATCGGTTTTAATTACAATTTACATTGTGGCGCAATACAACCGCCCGAAAGCTATAAACTGGTCGGAAACATTTAGCAGCACTGATAAGATACCTTTTGGCACTTATATCTTATATAACCGGTTAAACGATATTTTCCCAAATGCCAAAGTGCAGGCTGTTCGCGAGCCTGTATATAATGTTATTAATGATCTGAAAATTACCCATAGCACCTACCTGATCGTTTGCGGTTCGGTCAATCTGAATGAGTATGATTATAAGAAATTAATAACATTCATAAAAAATGGCAACGACGTATTTATCAGCGCGGCTTACTTTGGCGATGAGTTAAAGAAAGAGCTTAAAATAGAAACCATGGCTGAATTTCAAGATCTAAAATCTTCAGCAGGTATAAAATTTTTAAACAAACAGCTTGATACCAATAAAGTATATGATACAAAAAGAGCGATGGGGCAAACCTATTTTAGCAGCCTGGATACTGTGACCACAACCGCGTTAGGATCAAATACTTTCCATCATGTTAATTTTCTCAAATACTCTACTGGCAAAGGCAATCTTTTTTTGAACTGCAATCCGCTGATGTTTACTAATTATAGTCTTTTTAGTAAAGATGGGGGTAAATATGCCGCTACCGCATTATCCTTTATAAAAAATAACAACTCTTTGATCTGGGACCAGTATTATGCTTTGGGCAGGGATGATGAGGATTCAAACATGCGTGTTTTTTTAAGAAACAATGCGTTGCGCTGGGCTTTCTACATCTCATTTTTTAGCCTGGTAACATTTGTTTTATATGAAATGAAACGCCGCCAGCGGATAATACCTGTAATTGAGCCTCTTGAAAACTCAACGCTTAGCTTTGTGAATGTTGTAGGACAGGTTTATTATGAACAGCGCGATAACCTGAATATCGCCAATAAAAAAATATTATACTTTTTAGAGCACTTGCGCACTAAATACAATCTTAAAACCAACCCGCTTGATCAGCTATTTATTGATAGCTTTTCTCAGAAAACCGGCATTGATCACGAATTTGCTACTGAATTAGTTAATTGTATCAATTTTCTAACTTCTGAGCAGGCGGTTACCAATAATGAACTAATAAAACTAAACCAATTGATAGAAAAATTTTACAACCAATCCAAATAGATATGGAAGAAGATGAACTTTTTGAACAAAGAACCGACCTGAGCAAGCTAAGCGCCGCGGTTGAACAAATAAAAGCCACGCTTGGTGAAATCATCGTGGGGCAGCATGATGTGATCGAGCTGCTGATAGCCGGCATACTGGCCGACGGGCATATATTGATTGAGGGTGTACCCGGTGTAGCTAAGACGCTTACAGCAAAACTGATTGCTAAAGCAATTGACGCACGCTATTCGCGCATACAGTTTACACCAGATTTGATGCCTTCGGATGTATTGGGCACCTCGGTTTTTAATCCGAAGAGCGTTGACTTCGAATTTAGACAGGGACCAGTATTCGGCAATATTATTTTGGTAGATGAGATCAACCGTGCACCTGCAAAAACGCAATCTGCTTTATTTGAGGTGATGGAGGAGCGCCAGGTGACCATCGATGGTAAAACCTATAAAATGGAAGAACCTTTTATTGTACTGGCTACACAAAACCCTATTGAGCAGGAAGGAACTTACCGCCTGCCGGAAGCACAATTGGATAGGTTCCTGTTTAAAGTTGAAGTGAAATACCCTTCGCTCGAAGAGGAAATTGCCATAATTACTCAGCAGCACCAGCAAAAAACCAATGATCAACTGGCGCATATCAAACCCATATTATCAAAGGATGATATTGTTTCGCTAAGGCAGGTAGTGAGGGGATTGCACGTTGAACCTAAGATATTGGAGTTTGTTGCTAAGATCATTCATGAAACACGGAACAATAAATCATTATTCCTGGGTGGATCGCCCCGTGCTTCGTTGGCTATTGTGAACGCGGCAAAAGCGCTTGCAGCCATTAAAGGGCGTGATTTTGTAACGCCTGACGATATTGTTTGGGTAGCTCCTGCTGTGTTGAGGCATCGGATAATGCTTACCCCTGACAAGGAAATGGAAGGCGTAAGCCCGGATGAGGTAGTGAAACAAATTATACAGAAAATTGAGGTACCCCGGTAAGGAGCGTGAAAAATATTTTTAGCCTATTTTACAGAAACCTCTTTTTAACTAACCGGCTTTTCGCGGGGTTAGCTGTATGCGCCGTACTCTTTTTGCTCTCTTTCTTTTTCCCATGGCTGGGCATTATTCCCGAGTTATTCTTCTGGGTGCTGATCTTGCTTTTCCTTGCTGACGCACTAATGCTTTACCGCACCAAAAAAGGAGTTTTTGCCAAACGCCATGCCCCCGAACGGTTGAGTAATGGAGACGAAAATGAATTAGGAATTTATATCGAAAGCTCTTATCCGTTTAATATCAACGTGGGTATTATTGACGAGATACCTTTCCAATTTCAAAAAAGGGATATCTTGTTTAAAACCATCTTAACACCCCATCAGCATAAACTGATCAATTACCTTTTACGGCCCACCAAACGCGGTGAGTACGAATTTGGGGATATCAGGGTATATGTTAAATCGCAATTGGGGCTTATCAGGCGGCGGTATAATTTTAGCCAGGCCGAAACTCTGCCAGTATATCCATCCTTCCTGCAAATGCGCAAGTATGAGTTGATGGCTATTTCGAACAGGTTAACAGAGATCGGTGTAAAAAAAATAAGGCGCCTTGGTCATAGCCTTGAATTTGAACAGGTAAAGAATTATGTGGCCGGGGATGATTACCGCACCATCAACTGGAAGGCCACCGCGCGCCGCGGCGACCTGATGACTAACGTTTATACCGATGAGAAATCGCAGCATGTGTATTGTGTGATCGACAAGTCAAGGTCGATGAAGATGCCTTTTGAGGGGCTTAGCCTGCTGGATTATGCCATCAATGCCAGCCTGGTATTATCCAACGTGGCTTTATTGAAAGAGGATAAAGCCGGACTGATCACCATTGCGGAAAAATTAGGGTCAGTTGTTGCTGCCGACCGGCGACCCATACAATTGAACAGGATAATGGAAGTGCTGTACAAAGAAAAGACCCGCTACCTCGAAACTAATATGGAGTTGTTATACACCACCATACGCAATGTTTTAAAACAACGAAGCCTGGTGGTGTTCTTTACAAATTTCGAGAGTATGTCGGCGATGGAAAGGCAGCTGCCCTTTTTGAAGCGCATATCCCGTTTCCATTTGCTATTGGTGGTGTTTTTTGAGAATACCGAGCTTGAAAAGCTAAGCGAAAAACCTGCCGGTAATGTGGAAGATATCTACATCAAAACCATCGCTGAAAAATTTGCTTACGATAAAAAACTGATCGTGAAGGAACTGACGAAGCATGGCATACAATCTATTTTGAGTACGCCTCAAAATCTGACGATCAATACCATAAACCGGTATCTTGAGCTAAAGGCTAAACAGAAGATATAGATCAGGTGCCGGGCAACACATGGTGCGTAGGCAATTTTATATCAGCATCACGCAGGTCTTTTACTATTTTCTCCTGTAAATAGATCTTAACGTCCAGGTAATCTCCCGGATCGACCCAAACACGAACGGTAAACCTTATTCCGTCTATCTCCAGGGCTATAACGCCAACAAGCGGTTCGGGTTCTGGCAATATGCCTGTGGCTGATTTGATGGCATTATAAATAACCTCCTTCACTTTGTCTACTTCAACAACATAGCCCAGTTTCAGTTCAAAATCGAGGCGTCTCACCTTCTCCCTGTTTACATTAACGATCACTTCGTTAAAAAGCTTTCCATTAGGAATAATGACAGTCCTGTTATCCACCGTTTTTATAACCGTATAGAATAGCTGGATAGACATTACTGTACCTTCCTGGCCCTGCGCTACCACATAGTCTGAAATGTCAAATGGTTTTAGCAGCAATATCAATACCCCACCTGCAAAGTTTTGGAACGTACCCGATAAGGCCAAACCTGCTGCAACTCCAAACGAGGCGATGATGGCGCTCAGAAAGCTTAACTCCCAACCAATAATACTAAACACCGATAATGTTAATACAACATAGAGGGCAGTTATTGTCAGGCTTAAAAAAAAGGGTTGTAAACTGGAGTGAACCTTGCGGTTGCGCATACGGTTACGCATACGCGTTTTAAGTAACCTGATAAACCAGAGGCCTATTAAAAATATTAAAATGCCTGAAATATAGGTTGGCCCGCGGGTAATGAGCCAATGGTGGAATTCGGTGTAAAATTCTTCGAGCTTCATAGCGTAGTCCGCAGCATTCCTGCGGGAAGCCAAAGTTAATAATTAATTTATTTTCCGTAGATGCTTATAAACAACTCGGGGCCTTTTATAAAAAACCACTCTACTATTTGAGTTTTTATGTGCCTTGTTGTGTCGTTGATCGTCTTCATATGCTTACTTGTTCAAATGCCATGCCTCAATGTTATCTTATTGATCTGCTGTACAAAAATAAGCTTAATAGTAACCGAATTATTACTTAATCAATCATTTGATTAACAGATGACACTGCCTTTACTTTTACATGACTTTAGGATGGTTCAGTAAAAAAGAAAACCCTGTCTATTAAAATAGACAGGGTTTTTCCTATGTAAATATTATATGGCTCCCCTTTAGGGGCGGGGGTATTACATCATACCGCCCATGCCGCCGCCGCCCATTTGAGGCATGCCGCCGCCTTTTTCGTCTTCAGGCTCATCAGCTAACACACATTCGGTAGTCAACAGCATTGCTGCGATTGAAGCTGCATTCTCTAAAGCTACACGGCCCACTTTAGTAGGATCGATAACACCAGCCTTAATTAAGTTTTCGTATTTATCAGTACGAGCATTGTAACCGAAATCACCTTTACCTTCTTTTACTTTTTGCACTACGATAGAACCTTCGATACCTGCATTTTCGCAGATCTGGCGAAGGGGCTCTTCGATAGCACGACGGATGATCTGGATACCAGTATTCTCATCATCGTTTTCGCCTTTAAGATCAGCTAATGCTGCTACAGCACGGATGAAAGCTACACCACCACCTGCTACTATTCCTTCTTCAACAGCAGCGCGGGTTGCATGCAATGCATCGTCAACACGGTCTTTCTTTTCTTTCATTTCCACTTCAGAAGCTGCACCGATATATAATACAGCAACACCGCCAGATAATTTAGCTAAACGCTCCTGTAATTTTTCTTTGTCGTAATCAGAAGTTGTAGTTTCTATCTGTGACCTGATCTCGCTAACGCGACCTTTGATCGTTGCAGGATCACCGATACCATTAATGATAGTAGTGTTGTCTTTATCGATAGTGATCTTTTCAGCCTGACCTAAGAATGAAAGATCAGCGCTTTCCAATTTGTAACCTCTTTCTTCAGAGATCACTGTACCGCCAGTTAAAACAGCGATATCTTCCAGCATAGCTTTACGACGATCGCCAAAACCAGGAGCCTTAACAGCAGCCACTTTCAGTGAACCACGGATCTTGTTAACTACTAATGTAGCCAGCGCTTCACCGTCTAAGTCTTCAGCAATGATCAATAATGGTTTGCCGGTTTGAACTTGTTTTTCAAGGATAGGAAGTAATTCCTTCATTGATGATATTTTCTTGTCGTAGATCAGGATATAAGGATTTTCCAGTTCTACTTCCATTTTATCAGCATTGGTAACGAAGTATGGAGAAAGGTAACCACGGTCAAACTGCATACCTTCAACTGTTTTAACTTCAGTTTCAGTTCCTTTTGCTTCTTCAACAGTGATCACGCCGCCAGTACCAACTTTTTTCATCGCATCAGCGATCATTTCGCCAATAACCTCATCGTTATTTGCTGAGATAGCTGCCACTTGTTTGATCTTACTAAAATCATCGCCAACATCTTGTTTCTGTGATTTCAGGTTTTCAACAACCACTCTAACAGCTTTGTCGATACCGCGTTTCAGATCCATTGGATTTGCACCGGCTGCTACGTTTTTAATACCAGCGGTTACAATAGCTTGTGCTAAAACGGTAGCAGTAGTTGTACCATCACCAGCTATATCAGCAGTTTTTGATGCAACTTCTTTTAACATCTGAGCACCCATGTTTTCGATAGGATCTTTAAGCTCAATTTCTTTTGCTACAGTTACACCATCCTTAGTGATAGAAGGTGAACCGAATTTTTTATCAATAATTACGTGACGACCTTTTGGTCCTAATGTTACCTTAACAGCGTTTGCTAAAATATCAACACCCCTTTTTAGGGCATCGCGTGCTTCAACATTGTATTTAACTTGTTTTGCCATGTCTTGTTTAATTTTTTAATTAGTGAGTTAGTGAATTATTGATTGAATACCTGATCCGATAATTCAATCCTTCAATAATTCAGTAATTGATTTACAGTATTGCGTAGAT
Source organism: Bacteroidota bacterium (assembly GCA_013286565.1). GTDB lineage: Bacteria > Bacteroidota > Bacteroidia > Sphingobacteriales > Sphingobacteriaceae > Mucilaginibacter. The sequence goes on along the minus strand of JABDFM010000045.1, from coordinate 14,786 downwards.
ATCGCTTTCACGCATAATTAAATATTCTTTACCGTCATAAGTGATCTCGGTACCGGCATATTTGCCATAAAGAACCTGGTCGCCTGCTTTAACCGTTAATGGCTCGTCTTTTTTACCTTCACCAACAGCTACTACTGTTCCTTTTTGCGGTTTCTCTTGTGCTGTTTCAGGAATGTAGATACCAGAAGCAGTCATAGTTTCGGCGGGAGCAGCTTGAACCACCACTCTATCTCCGATCGGTTTAATTTTTAATGACATAATTATACTTAATTTTTAATTTATAATAGTTTGAGTTTCTATTCCGCCTATTCCAAAGAAGTCCCCCGGCAGGCAGGTTGTATGAACATCAATTATGCCAAGCAAGCTAAAAGTTTAAAATTGGCATACTACCTGTTCAATTGTCACATTCGTATCAATGATGGTTTTTTTATTAATGCTAATTTAACAATGCAATGCCATCATGTCAGTACGGGTTTGAGCCAAAAAAGGCTCTGGAAATGATCCAAAGCCTTTTAAAAAATTTCTTATTCCTATCTATTTTTTACCTGTTGGGGCAGCAGGTATTGTTATAGGTGGCGCTGAATTAGCCGGGGCTGAGGTTGGCGCCGCCATCTTTTTATCCCTTGCGGACTCACTGCTTGTGGAAGGTCCGTTTTTAACAGCAACGGTAATAGCCAATGATAACACCATGATGGTTATAGCCAGCACCCAAGTCCCTTTTTCTAAAAAGTCGCCTGTTTTTTGCACACCCATTAATTGGGATGAGCTTGAAAAATTGGATGTTAAACCGCCACCTTTAGGGTTTTGGATCAATACGATGGCTCCTAAAAGCACACAAACTATAATGGCAAGGATCACTAAAACAAAATACATTTCTTTATATTAATTGGTTTTTCTTTCTAACTGTTCAATCTGGTCGGCAAAGTAACGGCTTTTTTCCGGAAATTTCAACATCAATTTTTTGTAAGTATTTATAGCCTTGTGGTAAAGCATCTGATCGCTGTATACGCGGGCCAATGTTTCTGTCACCATCTCGTCCTGGTCCTCGGCGCTTTTTTTCGCCTTATTTTCAGTGTCCAGTTTATCAATGCTCGGAGGTTTAATATGCGGCTCCTCGGTGATGAACCGTTTAATGATCACATCTTCCTTGCGTTTGGTATCAAACTCAACGGTTGGCGATGAGGTGCTCCTGTCCAGTTCTTCAACCGAATTGATATGGAATATATTCTCGTAATACTGCTGTTGCAGTTCTTCCGCGCCGCTCTGCCTGATGGCCTGCGAGGTATCTAATTTAAAAGGCTGATATACCCCGGCATGTTCCTTACGTGTTTTATCAAGCCACCACATAAAGGTGTAGGGCATTTTATCATCGTGATATTTGGATACTTCCTGGGTCTCGGCTCCTGGTGATGCCACTTCATCTGCCGCATCGGATGCGGAAATAACTGCATCACTTTCAATAGCCTCCGCTTGTTTCCTTTCACTAACCGCCCTGTCAAATACAAAATAGTCTGTTGTAGCGATATTGCCTACTATTAATTTTTCGGCCTCATCATCCAGGTTCAGCGCGCGTTCTTTTTGTGTAGTCTCTACAGCTGGTTCAGTATTGACGTCCCCGGTTAATTCTTCGATCTGCGCGCTTGATTCTTCCTCGGGGTGGATATCAGGTTGAACCGTATTGGCTGTTGGTTTAGCTACTGATGCAAAGTTGATGTTCTCGATACCGACTATCTCATCATAAACATCATCATCTATATCTTTTTGAGAACCGTCTAATTTGAAGAAGTTTGATTCAGTAACTGATTCATCTTTCTGAATGTTTTCGTCGGCTGCTTCAGTTGGGGTAATTTCTTCTGCACCCGATAGCTCGTGCACCGGTTCAACTTCTTCGGCTGATAGCTCAATAGCTTCTGCCGGCTGCTCCTCTTCATATACACCTGCCTCGGTTACTAATTCATCCTCGTAAAAATGCTCATTGGCCGCTGTGATGGTGATCGGTTCAGCCTCGGGTGCTGATTCCTGTACTTCTTCGTGCTCCGTATAAGTTGCATCTTCAATACCGGCTTCTTCGGTTGTAAGTTCCTGCACTTCTTCATGCTCAATTTCGGTTGCAGCTTCGACATTGGCTTCTTCTTCAATTACAGGCTCAACCACTACATCCTCATCATCAAAATGATTCAGTCCCGATACTTCTTCTGTTGCCTGCACCTGTTCAGCAGCTGCATATTCAACAGTGCCGCTTAATTCCTGGATGATCTGATCGTCTTTTACTACAGCTAAACTACCGGGTGAATTTGTAACGATATAAAGAAGCCTGGGATCAAAATAAGCCGCCGCGTGGTTTATACTTTGCTCGCTATCTGAACGTGTAAGTAGGGCCTGTAAAAGCCCGCTTTGCGGAAAATCCTTTACCAGTCGCTGCAAATTATAGGCATATGATTGCCCGTTATCAGCCGGATCGGCTAATAGTTTCCATAAAATTTCGTTCTGCCTGTTATTTAGGTATTGATCCACGAGGTTGAAACTACAAAATGCTTACCAATTAGCAAAGGCCCGGTTAAAAATATCTTCAGTTAATTGCTTATTGATGGTTGTTATTAATGCCTGTTCCTGGTTTGCTATATCACCTTTAAAGTCGGCATAAGCAGGAAAAGACTGGGTAAAACTAAGCTTTTTATCTACAGAATTGGTATAGGTAACGCTAACTGTAATTGTTAACCGCTCTGCCCCGGCTAAAGGAGGTGTAGTGCTGTTGGTGGCCTGGATAGAAATAGGCTCAATAGTATAATTGGTAATGTTCCCCGACATCGTTGCATCGGCTTCGCCCTGTACGATGGACAAGCTGGTGGTTGACCGTATGCGATCCTTCAACGCCTCAGTAAATTGCTGACTTAAGTAATTGACAACCAATGGCGAGTTATTTTCAAAATATCCAACATTGATGGTTTTTAATCCTACCGTGGATGCACCACTAAGCTTTACTGTACAGGATGAATTAAATAAAACCCAGATACCGAGTGTGATAAAAACCGCAACTATTCTTCTCATTATTAATTATAGATCTAATTCTTTTATTTTACGATATAAGGTACGCTCAGATATCCCCAATTCATTAGCGGCCAATTTACGTTTTCCTTTATGCTTTTTCAGGGCTTTACGTATCAGGTCTGATTCCTTTTCTATCAGTGACAGCGATTCTTCAACTTCCTCTGCTTCGTGGGTTATGTTGTAAGCGTCGTTACCATTGTTATTAACGGGTTGCTGCAAAGTAAATTGTGGATCCTGGCCCCCACCCGGCAATTCAATATCGCGGTATAACTGGTTTAAAGTTTGCTTCTGGTTGGCATAATTTGATGAAACGCCACCATGCTCAATGATCTCAGCAACCAGTTTTTTTAGTTCGACCATATCGCGCTTCATATCAAACAGCACTTTATACAGGATGTCGCGTTCAGAAAAATCTTCTTTATGCTGATTATCCATACGCATGGGCAAATTTCGTCCGTTTGCTTCCTGCGGGATATAATTTAGCAGTGTTTGCGCGGTGATGATCCGGTCGCGTTCCAATACAGCCAGCTGTTCGGCCATATTTTTCAGCTGCCGTACATTGCCTGGCCACGAATAGTTGATGATCACCTGCTGGGCTTCCTCATCCAACTGGATGGGCGGGGTGCGGTATTTATCGGTAAAGTCTGAGGTGAACTTTCTGAAAAGCAGGTAAATATCCTCTTTACGTTCGCGCAAAGGCGGGATACGCAGGGGCACTGTGTTTAAGCGATAATAAAGATCTTCCCGGAATTTGCCGTTACGTACCGCTTCATAAACATCCACATTGGTAGCGGCTATCACCCTCACGTTAGTTTTTTCAACCTTTGATGAGCCAACCCTGATATATTGCCCTGATTCCAACACACGCAGTAAACGCGCCTGGGTACCTAAAGGCATTTCGGCAATTTCATCCAAAAATATCGTTCCGCCATTTACGGTTTCAAAATAACCTTTACGCTCACCCACAGCACCAGTATAAGCACCTTTTTCGTGACCGAACAGCTCTGAATCTATCGTCCCTTCGGGTATCGCGCCGCAGTTTACGGCAATAAATGGCCCATGCTTGCGCGGACTCATCTGGTGAATAATGTGCGAAAACACTTCCTTCCCACTGCCACTTTCGCCTGTTATCAAAACAGATATATCCGTAGGCGCAACCTGGTTAGCAATATTTATAGCCCGGTTAAGCAAAGGCGAATTGCCGATGATACCGTAACGTTGTTTTATTTCTTGAACATCCATTTATTCAATTTGAATATCTGGCAATTTGAAAATTTGAAGATGAAACACATCTTCAAATTTTCAAATCATCAAATTAATTAATTATCTTTCCTATTAAAGTCGCAGTAGTAGTCCTCTCTACCATCACATTCACATACTGGCCCGGTTTATAATTTTCATTTACCGGGAAAACTACCATCGCGTTTTGATCGCTTCGACCACAATAATCTTTGTCTGATTTTTTGGAGAAACCTTCTATCAGCACTTTTTGCACTTTACCCAATTGCGTTTGCAAGCGGATATAAGAATGTTCCTGCTGTTTGGCTACGATCTCTTTTAGACGGCTCCTTTTTACAGCATCTGGTATATCATCCGCATAGCGCTTTGCTGCCAAAGTACCCGGTCTTTCTGAATACATAAACATGTAGGCAAAATCATAATGCACATAATCCATCATACTTATTGTATCCTGGTGTTCCTCATCAGTTTCGCTGCAAAAACCAGTAATTACATCTGTTGATATCGCGCATTCGGGGATTATCCTGCGGATAGCGTCGATACGGTTGATATACCAATCGCGGTCGTAAGTGCGATTCATCAGGTCGAGCACACGGCTATTGCCTGATTGCACGGGTAAGTGAATATAATTGCAGATATTTTCGTGCTTAGCAATCATATACAACACTTCATCCGTAATATCCTTTGGATGCGAGGTTGAAAAACGCACACGCAGCTGCGGACTAATAGCCGCAACCATTTCGAGCAGGTTGGCGAAGTTGACAGTGGCAGCTCCCTCAACCCCCTCTAAATCTCCCCCGGTAGGGGAGACTTTTAAACTATCTTCTTCAAAGCCCTCCCTTCCGGGGAGGGTTGGGTGGGGCTGCTTCCACTTATATGAGTCTACGTTCTGCCCCAGCAAAGTAACCTCGCGGTAACCCTGATTAAACAGATCGGCACATTCTTTTACTATCGATAGCGGTTCACGGCTGCGTTCGCGGCCCCGGGTAAAGGGTACCACGCAGAACGAGCACATATTATCGCAACCGCGCATAATGGAAACAAAAGCATTGATGCCATTGCTGTTTAAGCGCACCGGGCTTATATCTGCATAAGTTTCCTCGCGGGATAACAATACGTTTACGGCTTTCTGGCCGTCATCTACTATTCCTATCAGGTTGGGCAGATCGCGGTAAGCATCGGGGCCCACCACTACGTCAACCAGTTTTTCTTCTTCCAGGAATTTTGATTTCAGGCGCTCGGCCATACAGCCCAATACGCCAACTACCAAACCGGGTTTTTTAACTTTTGCGATGGTAAATTCTTTCAGGCGATTACGAACGCGCTGCTCGGCGTTTTCGCGGATGGAACAGGTATTGATAAAAATAACATCTGCTGCAGTATAATCAGCTGTAGTTTCAAAACCCTCATCTGATAAAATAGACGCCACGATCTCGCTATCCGAAAAATTCATGGCGCAGCCATAACTTTCAATATAAAGTTTACGACCGTTGTTTTTAGTCCGCTGGCTAGCGGATTCTAAAACCAAAGCTTCACCTTGCCTGCCCTCGTCGTGCGTTTTATCCGAAATAACCAAATCCATCATCATTAAAAAATTGAGCAGCAAAAATACATAAAATTTATATTTATAGTGACAGTTTGTCAGTATTTAACAAAAGGATGATTTTGTTGTTGTACCCTGATAGCGAATACAATCGCTTTAATAAAAAAACGCAAAATAAGGTTAGCAACGCTATAGCTAAAGTTAGTAACTTGAGCGTTAAGAGATAAACGCAAGGGACGGATCGAAAAAACAACAACAAAGCACTACAAAAAAACAGTAAAACTACCAGATGGCGATAAAATTTTTGAAGCACAAATGGCAAAAGATGCTGTTTATTTTTTTCCTGGTAGTAGTTGGTTTAATTTTATTACTGTCGTTATTTATCAATATCTATTGGTCACCTATACTGGCCGCCAAGGTAAAAAGCACCGTTTTAACCAGCAGCGACAGTTTATACACCGCTGAATTTACAGATGCTAACTTACACATCATCAGGGGCGAGATCGATATCTATAACATCACTCTAAAACTGGATACGGCGGTATATAATCGAAGAAAGAAAAATCACCTGGCACCAAATAACCTGGTTGAGTTGAATGTAAAGCGCATTGTATTATCCCATATCCATCCGTTTAAATTGTATTTCCAGCATATACTTGATATCGGCGAAATATCTCTCCAGGAACCTGAGTTAAATGTTAGCTACCAGCCAAATCACACCAAGGATACGGTAACAAAAGACAATCGAACTACCTGGCAAAAAATATCTAAATCGCTCAAGTCGATCCATATTGACAAAATATCGCTGAGTGATGTGAGGCTTAAATATGATGACTATTCAGGCAATAAATTAGCGGTATCCGAACTGAAGGAAATGAATTTAACCGCGACGGATCTGCTGATAGACTCAGCTACCCAGGCAGACAGATCAAGACTTTTATATTGCAGAGATATTGTAGCGGAGCTTAATAACTACACCGGCAAAACAGCCAACGGGCTGTATGCCTATAAAATAAGATCACTGCGCTTATCGACACATACCTCGATATTAAATATCGAGGGGCTAGACCTGCAGCCAGTTAAAGCCGAGGTATTTTTTAATAAGAGCATGCACGACCGGTTTAAGATGCACCTGGATTCGGCACAATTAAATCATTTCGATTTTGTATCCTATCATAAATACCGCACATTGAATGCTTCAAGTATGGTATTGTCCAATGGTAGTCTTGCCGTCTTCGGTAATCCCCGAGATAACCCGGTTAAAACTGATAAGGTAAAAACCTTTCCGAATTTCGGTTTGCAACAGTTAAAAGCCGACCTTGATATTGACACCATCCAGGCAAACCACATCAATGTAAGTTATACCGAGTTTAACAAAAAATCAAATCTAACAGGGACCATCCACTTTGATAATACCTCCGGTACGATCTTAAATTTAACCACCAATAAACTCGCCCTGCAAAAAAACAATATATGCGCCGTTAAGCTGACCAGCTACTTTATGAATGCTGGCAAGCTGAACGTTACCTTTAACTTTAACCTGACGGACCAAAATTTCCCTTACAGCTACAAAGGCAGTTTAGAGAGCATGAACCTGCCTTTGGTAAACCCTGCTACCATGCCGCTGGCACTGATCAAGATCAATACCGGCACTTTAACCCGGATGGATTTTGATATCAATGCCAATAGTAAAGTTTCAAAGGGGCGGGTGGCTCTACTTTATAAAGATCTTAAAGTAACTGTATTAAAAGCCGATACTAATAATGACCGGTTAAAACACATGACCATCGCCTCGTTGTTTGCTAACCTGCTGGTTATCAAACATAATAATCCTGATGAAGACGGCGATCCCGCCAGGTCACTTTACGTTATCTACAACAGGCCGCAGGACTCTCCCTTTTTTAATACAATATGGCACACCTTGCTTACCGGCATAAAAACCTGTGCAGGCTACGACGATAAGATGCAGCAGAGCGTTAAAGCAAAAGTGGCTGGGTTTGCTGTAAAAAAGCAGGAACGTATGGTTAAAAAAGCCAAAAGAAAAGAGCGCAGGGCGGAGCGGCAAAAGAAAAGGGAATTAAAAAAACAACAGGAATCGGCTAAGGCTGATTCTGTAAGTCATTAGAATTTATAGTTACCTGCAACGTTTGCAGGCGTTATTGCGTCTATTGGTTAAAATAAGAAAACCATGAAACGAATTGCATTTACCCTTTTATCCCTGATGTTGCTCACAGCCGCATCATTCAAAGCTTCCGCGCAAAGCACTACAGAAAACAGACAAGTATCGGGCTTTAGCTCTGTTGCTTCTGCTGGCCCCTTCAATGTTTATATCAAAATGGACGGCACCGAAAGCTTAAAAATTGATGCCGACGCCGATATTATTAATAATATTGAAACAGTAGTTGAAGACGGCACACTAAAGATCAAATTCAAAAATCACGAGAACTGGCATAATAACATAAAAAAAGCCGATGTGTATGTTACCGCTAAATCCCTTTCCGGCTTAGTCAACAGCGGATCAGGCGCTATTAAGGTTGACGGGGTGATCAGCACTGCCAATTTTAAAGCTGTATTGAGCGGATCGGGCAATATCAGCACTTCTGTTAAATCGGATGGCTTACATGCGGTGATCAGCGGTTCGGGCTCTATCAAACTTGACGGCAGCGCTGATGATGCTTCCATTACCGTAACCGGCTCTGGCGAAGTGAATGGCAAGGACCTTAAACTTCAATCTCTTGAAGCAATGATCACCGGATCGGGCAATATCAATGTTAATGCTGATAAAAGCGTTTCGGCCCGTATCACAGGATCAGGGAACGTAGTGTATTCTGGCAATGCCAATGTGAGCAATACCCACTACGTAGGCTCGGGCAGAGTGAACAAAGCCGACTAATCTCAATTCATCATATATATACTAATGAAAAACCGCCGTGCCAGGCGGTTTTTTTGTTGGTATTGATTTTCTATCCTATTTTCAGGGCGTGCCATTTTTTAGATGTGAACTCTTTGGACGGCATCAATAGTTAATAAACTTAACTATCAATGTACTGACAAAACAGTGTCAGTACATTCCTCAAACCCTTTCCGTAAATTTGTATATATCCTATCAACTCACCCCGACTACGCTACGCTGGTCGACCCTCTCTGCTTTTCAAAGAGGGTGAAAAAAAATAAAAAATCCCTCTTTACGACTTGTCGTAGAGAGGGTGGTCGAGCGTAGCGATGACCGGGTGAGTCAACTATTGATCAGTTGCGATAACTAATTGAATTAGTTCTTTGACATATTGAAATTACTGCAGCAACAATTTTAAGTTAATACCAAAATTGGTAAAGGCCGTATTAAACGTTTGCGAGGTAAATGGCTTGGTGATGTTTGAATCGTAGAATAAACTCAGGTTAAACCGCTGGCTGATCACATAATCAATTGATGGGCGATAAGTGATATTTTGCGCGCCGGATGAAATCTGGGCGCCTGTTACATCAGCCTGGTAGATCAGTGTTTTATTATCCCGTAGGGAGAAATCGACTTTAAAGGTCAGGTCGTTTTTAAGCGTTGCGCCATCAAACAAGCCAAATGGCCACCTGAAATTCTTGGTCTTATATCCAAAGCCAAAAACAATGATATCTTCATTTTGCTGTGCTAACTGGCTGTTTGACAGGCTAAGGCTCAGCGTGCGGCTTTGCCTGTATTCAATGTTGGCTGTTACGTTATTTTTAAAGCGCACATCGATACCCAGCAAAGGAACAAATTGCTCAAAAATAGTGACCGACGAAAACTGGTAAAATGGTAAAAAATCGTTGTTTTCGTCTCTTGAACTTACATGGCCGCCGGTTTCCGCGTATTGCAACAACGAGTTATAACCGCCCACGGTATAAGTGGAGCGATAACCGTCGCGCAAGTCAACCGACTCGAACAGGTCGCTAAAGAATGGTATGCGGCTCAACCCGTTATAGGTGATCTGCCAGTTAGGTATTGGGATGCTTGGGAAACTACCGAGCCCTATAGTAGCCGCATTGCGACCGGTATATGCAGCCAGGAAAGCAGGCACTATCACATTCTGCGAATTTGGCCCATAACCATCGGCATAACCACCAGCCTGCGCCAAGGAATTGGGATTTTGTTTTCCCAAACGCTGCGAAATAATAGATCGATCAGCCAGGAATTTATCGAATACCGGCGAGGAATTATCAATACCGCTTATTTTTGAAAACGCAGTCGCTATTGACATATAGGATATGGTATAATCGCCTGTGGTAGTTGGGGTCAGATTCTCAAAAGTATTGGTTGTTGGCGAAAATTTTAAATTGGTTTGATAGCTCTGATCCTGTGTTTTAGTAGCGATCAATTCGATCCTGAAATCTTTGAAAGGCTCCAATGTCGCCTTAAAATTAAGATTGGTAGTCAAAGATGTAATATACAGCTGATTTTGAAGGGTATCCGTTGTTAACCAGCCATTCCTAACTGCCTTTTGGCGCAGATCAGCCTGGCTGCCTAATAGAAACCCTATCCCCGGCGCATTATAATTAGGGTCCTCGCCTGCAAAGCTTGAGTTTGGTAAATAGCCCGGTATGGTTGTACCCTCGGTACGCGTATATGCAGCGCTTACATTTTTAATACTGGTTAAAAGCCCGATCATCACCTTACTAAAGCCACTGATACTTTTCTCATCAGGATTATCTTTACCCTTAGGGTCTTTAGCCGGAGCATTGACCCTTTTCAAAAAAGGAAACTTGTTATATAGCGTAATAAAATTAAACATAGGGTTTAATTGTATGGTGCGCGAGTTGAGTATGGTGTTACCCACCGTAAAGGAAGGATCGTTGATCGCGAACAACGGCTGCCCCTCCCAGGTAAAATGCGTAGTATATCGTGCAATAAGGGTTGTCCAATCCATATACGGGATCTTGCCGATCGGTACATTATAATTAAAGGTGAGGGTATGGTTATAATTGGTTGTACGCCCCATGTTTAATATATTATGCCAAAGCGTATCCTTTTTCAGACCGTCAAGCCTGCCTGCAGGCTCATCAACGGTAGCAAGGTTAATAGCATCAATATCCAGGGTTAGGGATTTTGTCAGGTTCCATCCCATTCCATATACCGTTGTTATGTTAAAGGTTTTATTGTAAGTGGTTGGTATCGGGATCAGGTTGGTAGGGTCATTGTTCCTCAGTGTAGTTTGTGAATAGAACCTGTCAAAACTAATGCTGTAATTTAACCTCGTCGGGATCAGGTCGATATTAATATCGCGTATCAGCGCCAATGAGTTCTTTTTGATGATCTTATCAAACGGACTGTAATATTTAGGCGGATCAGTAAAATTATAAGCTAAAGCTGCATGATACGTTTTTTCAAGGTCGTTCAGCGTAGTAAAATCATGATGCTCATAATCTGTAAAGGAGTAAGTGGCATTAAAATTTTCAATATCCCATACATGGTTTTTCGCCGTAGTAGTGTTCGTTTTGGTTTTACGCACATTGGTTAGGTTGAAACTTTTCCTGACCGTATAATCCTCGGCAGCGTTTTGTATCGAATCCCGTTGTTTGGTACTGGTGGCACTGCTCAGTGTTTGCTTTAAAAGAACATCAGGCTGTGCCGGATCATATTGCGGTGTGCTCACCTGGTTTGAAACATTGACATAAAGAGGGATATGTATCCCGCTTTTCTCCGGGAAAAATTTACCAAGCTCCACATTGCCCGATACATCATAGCTTTGATTATCACTCATACTACGGTCGTTTAACCTTGAGTCGAGTGCGCCGAAACCAACCGTGCTTTTAGTACCTGATACGGTAAGTGTTGCGAAATCTGCCAGTTTGGTATCAAATCTTCCTGTTGCCGCCCAACCGCCGGTATTGTCAAAATCGGTTAAACGCAATTCATCAAACCACAATATCCCTGTTTTATCCAGCCCGTCGTCAGTAGCTGACGTTGCGCTGGTTCTTAAAGGGTTGCGCACGCCCAACATCACGGTTTCGAGCCTGCTCAGATCCGGTTGCCCTTTAATGGTGATCTTATTGTGCCCGTCAGTCAGTGTAAAGGGTACCGTCAGCGGCCATGGCTGCCCGTTAAGTTTGGCATTATTACGCGCCAGTTTTGCATTTGTGAGTAGAGAGAGTTGCAGATCGAGTTCGTTTACCGCCGGCCATATCGAATTTGGATCGCTGGTGTTAGGCTGGGTAATTTTCATCGGTATCTCATACTCATAGTAGTTGTCTATATAATCAACACCCAAGCGTATAAAAGCGCTCACATCATTATCTTTCAGCTGGCTGCCTTCGGCATGAATAAACATCTGTAAACGCTTATATTTCCGCAGATCGTTATTAAAAGTTTTAAATGCCGCCTTTGAATAACCGTCGCGCAGGTTGGTGACATTCAGCGAAAGCGATTGCTCATTTAATTGGGTTTGGGTTTGCAGGTTATTATAGTTTGGCTGGCGCGTAATGCCTGGCGGAACCACGTAAGGTATCGGCTGGCGCTTACCGTTCTCTTCTATATTTACTGTTTCTACATCCAGTACCGAATTATCAAGCGGCGGGTTTACTATCGACGGATCAGCAATTACATTGGCGGGGTTATTTTCCGTATTAAAGGCGCGCCATTCGCCACGCACTAATTGCAAAGTAGCAAAACGCAATATGGCTGTATCAGCAAAGCCCGTCATGAACATCCTGATGAACCGGATCGACTTGAAATCCTGGATGTTACCAACGGCTGTTTTTAGATTGCTATTGATGGGGATGCGAAACTGGTACCAGGTAACGCTTTGTGATTGCCCGTTTGCCAGTTTGACCGTTGATGTTACCTTATCATTTATAAAATTTTGTCCAACAACCATGCCATTGGGATGCAGGGGCACCCTGTATTGAAAGTATTCGTCATCCTGGTTCATGTTATTGTCGCGGTCAACATCTGCGGCATCCGGCAATGAGGTGGAGGCCGATGTGGCTATACCCAGCAGGGCCTGCGATTGTTCAGATGTTTTGGAGTTTCCTTCGGTTCCGTTATATTGGCTATAACGCTGCAAAATACCGGCCTGTGCTTTATCCAACTGGGGGCCCTGGTAATATTGATAATCATCTGATGAAGGGTCATTAACAAAGGCACTGGCAGCCTGTGGGCTCACCCTTGCTTTTACCTGCTGAACTACACTTGCAAAATGTGTTCTTTCATCCGCATCGTCCAACCCATCAAGCCCGACATCCTGCAGCACACGGGCAGCGGGATTGTTGTCGAACGCGTTTACAACAGGCTGCAATTTTGAAACCCTTCCCCAAACCGTGCTATCAACCTGGCTCAGATCGCCATTAACCGGCAGGGCGTTCTCTAAGCTTTTTCGCCCATCCAGCAATATATCTTCTGATATATTTCCCAGGTTAAAATACAGATCGCCGCCCGCCGAATTTGGTTTACCAATAAAAGGGTCCATCACCCAAAATTCGATATACTGAACGTTTAACGATTCAAAATCACTGGTGGATATACCGCGGAATATACCACCCCAGCGGTTAGCGGGAGCAGTCAGGGTTCCATCATTATTGATGCCGTTAATGGCATAGTTGTATGGGCCGCGGATGGTTGGATAAAAAGCAAGGTCGAAGGTAGGCAAGCTTAAAGGCTGGCCGGTAACTGATTGTTTAAAAGGAAACACTTCTGTTTCCAAAACCTCACGTACATAAGGCTTTGACAATTCGGTACGGGTAACCGGGATAGTGCCCCCGCTGTAAAATACAGGGTCGATGTTATAAAAGGCCAGCCTTGCACGGTTATAGCCATAGCTAAGGTCATTAAAGTGTTGCGACTCGGGGAACAACTGCGGTGTACCGGAAATTTGCCAGGTTGACGCGCTTTTAATATCGATAACCGACTGGCTGCTTTCAAAATCATCCAGGTACGAGGTGCCGTTTTTTGAACCGGCAAAATTGAGAGCGCTGGGGCTGCCTGGCACTAACTTGGCAAACTCGCCATTAAAGGCAACGGTGGATGGCGCTTTGGTAGAGATAAACGGTATTTTATCAACCAGCCGGGTCAGTAACCGGGAATTAGAATTGTAATTGACGTCAAAACCATAAATGGTATTGGAGATCGATTCCTGGCCGATAACTTCGTTTTGAGTAATTGGCTGCTCGGTCAAATGCATGACAGTACCACCCAGTGCCAGTTTATCATTAACCTGGTAATCAAACCTCGTCCCGAATAATGATTTCTGCTGCACGCCAAATAATTCGTTATTTTCCAAATTGACGGTAATTGGCTGCCCCGATGAAAGCAACGCCTGGTTGATGATACGGATACGGCCCGCGCTGTAATCCACCGTAAAATCGTTTCCTTCCTGTAGTTTCACGTTACCGGCGGTAACAATTACAGAGCCCTGCGGGATGTTGGTCGCGTTCAACTGGTATTCAGATCCCCCCTGCGAAGTAAAGGTCCCTTTGATCACATACCTGTTTAGCTGCGGGAAAAATTGCTGCGCTATAGTTTTGGTTGAATCATATATTGGCTGATATACATACCTGTTGATCAGATCCTGCTCGCCTGGGTCAAACTGTTTGGCCAGGTCGGCGCCAAAGGGCTCCAGTACCGGGAACATGATGCGCCCGTTTTGCGAGTCGATCGTTATCCCTTCCAAATAATCAAAATAGCCATCGGGTTGTTTGTTGTTTTGGGCATCCAGGTTATCAAGGTCAGTTAGCTGTATCCAGAGTTTACTTTTGGTATGGATACCCTCGTCCATAATAGGCTTGGCAATACCCGATTTTTCATCAAGCCTTGATATGCTCAATCTAAAATTTGTCGGGCTGATCTGGAACGCGCCAAGTGAATAGATGTTTTTCATCATCAGGTTCCACGTTGGCAGGTTGGTTTTTAGTAAAGTGTTTTTTAACAGCTTTACATATAAAACTTTCGGTGTATTCGGATCAACCGGCACATCGGTCGAAAATTCACCCACCT
>JABDFM010000044.1 GCA_013286565.1 Bacteroidota bacterium | reverse complement strand
ATAACTGCCAACTTTATAAAACTCCCTTAGTTGAAGGTAAAACCATATTATTTACATCACGTTTTACGGCCATTTTTATTGCTTTTGCGAATGCTTTAAAAATAGCTTCTATTTTGTGATGCTCGTTTTGCCCTTCAGCTTTAATATTCAGATTGCATTTTGCGGCATCAGAGAATGATTTAAAGAAATGATAAAACATCTCTGTAGGCATCTCACCAATCTTTTCGCGTTTAAATTCAGCATCCCATACGATCCAGTTGCGTCCGCCGAAATCAATAGCTGCCTGTGCCAGACAATCGTCCATCGGCAGGCAAAAGCCATATCGTTCAATACCTCTTTTATTTCCTAAAGCGGTAGCGAAAACCTCGCCCAGAGCGATACCCGTATCCTCTATCGTATGGTGTTCGTCAATATGCAGATCTCCGTTAGCTACAATTTCCAGGTCGATATTACCATGCCGCGCGATCTGGTCCAGCATATGGTCGAAAAAGTGCAGGCCTGTTGATACTTTGGCATCCCCTTTACCATCGAGGTTGATCTTGATATAAATATCAGTTTCTTTAGTGCTGCGGCGATGTTCCACCACTCGTTCGCCCACCTTTAAAAACTCATATACCTTTTGCCAGTCGGTAGTTTCAAGAGCGATGGTGTTTTGCAATTCATCATGCTGTTGTTCGGTAAACTCTGTGCCGCCCAGGTCGGAGTTATTGTTTAGCCAAATGGCTTTTGCACCAAGGTTTTTTGCTAATAGGATATCGTTCTTGCGGTCGCCGATAGTGTATGAATTTTTGAGATCATAAGCTTCCTTATCAAGATATCTGGTAAGTAAAGCCGTTCCCGGTTTACGGGTAGGGGCATTGTCTTTTGGGAATGTTCTGTCTATAGCAAAGTCGGAAAACTTTACACCCTCGTTCTCAAAAGTCTTCAGGATGAAATTATGTACCGGCCAAAAAGTATTTTCAGGATAAGATGCTGTTCCGAGGCCATCCTGGTTGGTCACCATCACCAACTGGTAATCCAGTTCCTTAGCTATTTTAGACAGATAAGTTAATGCACCCGGATAAAATTCCAGTTTGGCAAACGAATCGATCTGTTCATCGGCTGTTTCCAGTATCATAGTGCCGTCACGATCTACAAATAATATTTTTTTTGGTGCGCTCATTTAAAATCCTTTAAAGTTTGCAATAATGTTTGGTTTTCATCAGGCGTTCCTATAGTTATTCGCAGGCAACCCTCACACAGTTCCACCTTTGAACGGTCGCGAACGATGATGCCTTTTGCGACTAGAAATTTGTAAATGCCTTTTGGATCGGTAGTTTTTACCAGGATAAAATTAGCATCCGATGGATAAATATCCAGTACAAAATCATAATTTTTCAGTTCAAGTACCAGTTTATCTCTTTGAATCAAAGTCTCTTTTATCCAGCTGTTTACCTGCTCTATATTTTGTAATGCTTTAAGAGCCAATTGCTGCGAGGCTTCGTTTACGTTGTAAGGTGGTTTTACTTTATTCATCACCTCGATGATCTCCTCGCTGGCGAAGGCCATACCTACCCGTAGCCCTGCTAATCCCCATGCTTTCGATAGGGTTTGAAGTACCACCAAATTGGCGTATTCTGTCAGTTCCTGTATGAAAGTTTTTTGCCTGCTGAAGTTGATATAAGCTTCATCTACCACTACTAAGCCATTGAAATTGGCTAATAAAGTCTCCACATCATCGCGGTTCATCGAATTGCCGGTTGGATTATTTGGCGAACAGATAAATATCAATTTGGTATGTTCATCAATAACCTCCGCGATACCTTCGATATTAAGCTGGTATTCTTCAGTTAATGGAACCCGTTTGATTTTAATATCATTGATATTGGCCGATACCTCGTACATACCATAAGTAGGTGGTACAAGGATCACATTATCAACTCCTGGATTACAAAAGCTCCTGAACAGGATATCAATAGCCTCATCACTGCCATTACCTAAAAATATATTGCGTGGCGGCACACCCTTGATTTCGCTCAAACGCAATTTAACCTGGTACTGTAAAGGGTCAGGGTAGCGGTTATATTGTTGCTCCAATGGTGAACCAAAGGCATTCTCATTCGCATCCAAAAATACACTGGCCTCTCCCTGGTACTCATCTCTTGCAGAGGAGTAAGGGGTCAGGTTTTTGATGTTTTCGCGAAGTATATTTTCTAAACTAAACATGTTATTAAACTATTTTTTCATTCTAACACTCACCGCATTTTTATGTGCCTGCAAACCTTCCAACTCCGCTAAAACTTCCACTGTAGGCCCTATATTTTTTATCCCTTTATCAGTGATATGCTGAAAGGTGATCTTCTTAACAAACGAATCAACTGAAACACCTGAATAAGCTCTTGCATAAGCACTTGTTGGCAAAGTATGGTTAGTGCCTGATGCATAATCACCTGCGCTCTCAGGCGTCAGGTTTCCTAAAAATACCGATCCTGCATTTATAATGTTTGCAGTTAGTTGTTGCCAGTTGGCGGTTGCTAATATTAAATGCTCGGGTGCGTATTGATTACTAAATTGAATTGCCTCATCCAAAGTCTTAACGATGATTACGTAAGAGTTATCAATTGCCTTACCAGCAATAGCAGCACGAGGTAATGCCGGTAATTGTTTATTTAATTCAGCTATCACTTTTTCTGCAAATTCAGATGACGTGCTAACCAAAATTGATTGACTATCCACACCATGCTCTGCCTGTGCCAGCAAGTCGGCAGCTACATATTCAGGAACTGCACTTTCATCAGCGATCACCAAAACTTCCGACGGTCCGGCAGGCATATCAATCGCTGTTGCCGTGGTGGACTGAATAATGGTTTTTGCCTTGGTTACATATTGATTGCCAGGGCCGAATACCTTATCAACTTTAGGGATACTTTCGGTACCGTAAGCCATAGCAGCAACGGCCTGGGCACCACCTGTCAGGTATATTTTCTCAATCCCCAACAGTTGCGCCACATAAGCAATATAAGGATTGATCTTACCATCCTTTTGTGGAGGAGAACATACTACGATCTCATGACAACCCGCTATCCTTGCCGGTATGCCCAGCATTAAAAAAGTGCTTGGTAAAACAGCAGTCCCACCCGGAATATAAAGCCCAACCTTTTCAATCGGCCTCAATTCGCGCCAGCAGGTTACACCCGGCATGGTCTCGACTTTGTCTTCTGTTTTTAACTGTGTTTGGTGAAATTTGAGTATATTATTATAAGCAGTTTGCAGTGCCTGTTTTTGTTCGGGCAGGATGGAGGCAGCTAATTCGGCCAATTCATCCTTTTCAACTGTTAATTTCTTCAGATCAACTTTATCAAATTTAGCGGCATAATCAAATAAAGCTTTGTCGCCATTATTGCGGACGTTAACTATAATTTCTTCCACAACAGTGCGTATCTCATCCGCCGGATCAACATTGCGTTGAACCAGTTTTTGGATAGTTTCCTTGCTTAAATCTGAATAGTTATATGTCTTCATTAGTCTTGGGTTAGCCCCCTCTAAATCTCCTCCGCCAGTTGGCGGAGAGACTTTTTTAATTTTTTCACCCGACCGGCCCTGTGTAATGGAAAGTCCTCCCTACCGGGGAGGATTTAGGTGGGGCTGGTACTACAAAATTATCTTCTCTATAGGCATCACCACAATGCCCTGCGCACCTGCTTGTTTAAGCTGGCTTATCCTATCCCAAAAATCCCGTTCAGGGATTACCGTGTGTACTGCTACCCAGTCTTCCTCTGCCAAAGGCACTACAGACGGACTTTTTACACCGGGCAATAAAGCAGTAACAGCTTTCAAGTTATCCCTGTGAACATTTAGAACCACATATTTGGTTTCTTTTGCTCTTAATACTGATTGTATGCGTTGTATTAATTCTTTTACCAGGTCCTCATCTTCACTACCCGAGCGACCTATCAATACCGCTTCTGACGACATTACATCAGCAAAAGGCTTCAATCCATTACTTTTCAATGTGCCGCCGGTTGATACCAGATCACAAATCGCATCGCTTAAACCAAGTCCCGGTGATATTTCAACCGAGCCTGATATGGTGCGTATGTCTGCTTTTATGCCTTTCTCCTTCAAAAATTTACCCAATATCACAGGGTAGGTAGTGGCGATGGCCTTACCGTTTAATTCTTTAAGGCTTTGTATATCGTTAGTGTTGGGTACCGCGATCTTTAATGAGCAGCGACCAAAACCTAAACGTTGCAGGTAGCTCACCTTAACCTCAGTTTCCTGTATTACATTTTCGCCTACTATGCCCAGGTCGGCAATACCGTCCTGTACGTATTCAGGGATATCATCATCACGCAGGAAAAGTATTTCGAGGGGGAAATTAGATACCGGCGATATGAGTGAGCTTTTATAATTCTCGAAGCTAAGGCCACAGTTTTTTAATAATTCAACTGATTTTTCGTTGAGCCTGCCAGATTTCTGGATGGCTATTTTAAGTGTTTTCAAAATGTATTTTTAAGGGTACTATAAATTAAACGGGAATCGATATTTCTTGCAGAAACAGACATTATCTTGTCGCCATATGGTGGCGATGATGCAGATGAAGATGATGTAGTTTTAATCCGTTCATTTTTTATATAGTAATACTATAGACGAAGTGCTGCAAATATAGGGAGTTGTTTGTAAAATCAAAGCGTCTGAATCAGAATTTTCAGAATTAATGAATTTTCGGGATAAATCGCCCACTTGACTCACCCTGACATCGCTGCGCTTGTCATCCCTCTCTCCGCTGCGCGGAAAGAGGGAATTTCTAATTAAATGGTTTTTACTCCCCTCTTTCCGAAGGAGAGAGGGGCTGGGGGTGAGTCGACTGGATGATTTGCAGAGAAAATGAGCAAAATGGATTAAAAACTATTAATCATATCTTTGGAAATACCTTTTCTCTATGGCAGCGCCTATTCAACAGACAACAGAAATTACAACAATTATAATTGCAGTTTTAAGCAGTTCCGTTCTTGCTGCGATATTGACTTTTTATTTTGGTAATATTTCATATAAAAGAAATACTTCCTATGAAAATAAAATTATAGAGATTAAAAATTTTTATAAAAGTTTTCAGTCATTTAAGGTTGGAATTGAGAGTTATCATCATTATACGATGTTCACTTTTAAAGATTCAGAGACAACTAAATCTATTTCAAATAGTTTATTCCCACTTTGGCAGGATTTTCAGTATCAAAGTATGATTATTAAGCTTTTTTTAAATGAGAATGATTATCAAAATGTCATTGAAATCGAAAAACTTTTATTTCAAATTAAAATTGATATGGATATTTTTCATATCAATTCTACAAATCCCTCACCTTCAAAATTCGGTGAAAGAATGTTAGAAATATTGGAAGTTGATTTAAAAATCACTTTACCGCAACTTATGGGCAATATAGAGCGTAGTCTTAGAAAGGCGTTTGTTTGAACAATACCTATTTACTACCCTCATCATAATAATACACCTCACCACCGTCAACCCCGCCCAGTTTAACCAGTTTTTTATTTTTTAAAATATCGGGTAAGCTGATCAATTCTGCATTATAAAGGCTATCAAACCAGATCAAATAGTATTTTTTGTGACTGTAGAATTTTTGCACATCAGCCTGGAAATACTTATGAGGGATCAATTCTGACGACATGCCGGTAAATAGATAAACGGCCTCGTTAGCATCCGTATAGATAGGAATATCGGGCTTAAACATTTTTTTATGCTCTTTAAGATAGACCACAAATTCCGATTTGTTCCAGCTGTCATCGCTGTAGCCCGGTACGCCGTAGCCATCTTCATCATCCTGCCGCTGAAAATCGGCTTTTGAGTTAAAAAACTCAAAAGCTAACATCATAATAACAGCAACCCCGGCAAGAACATATTTAAGTTTCGATTTGATCAGCCTTAAAACATCCGGTACCCAACTGGTGCAGGCGATTAACAGCGGGATAAACATAGGCGATAATAAGCGGCTGTTAATGCGCTCGTACCGGGAAATACTTGCGGATATCACGATAAAAAGGCCGTAAACAATGGCAAACGCAATAACAATGTTTTCGTAGCTGTTAATCTGTTTTTTCCAGGCTTTCCACAGCAGTAAACCTATTAATGATAATAGTATAATGGAAGCGATCAGCGGGGCATAAGGATAGATCAGCTTTCCTTTACTCAAACTGCCCCAGTCGCATATCACGGTGCCGAAATAATAAAGATTATCAAAAAAAGGAGTGATAGAAGGCTCCCGGGTACCGGTACTTAATCCGGTAGAGAGCCTGTTTAGTACCAGGTTAGCTACCAATAAGGAAATAGATACAAATCCGTATATCAGGATGTGTTTTACTTTTCTGCGGATAGGTAATTGATCATCCAGTAATAGCATTAGTCCGCCAGCCCCAATAATGGTAACCCCAGCATATCGGGTAATACAGGCTATTGCAGTAATAATGGCTACAGTAAGCAAGGCTTTGGTTGAATGCTTTCGCATATAAGCCCAGTAGGCAATAATAAAGAGCAATATTTCAAATATGAACAGGGTTTCCGACCATAGGTAAGTGTATATCTCCAGCAAGGCAGGACTTACTATGATGGCAATTAGAATGATCCATTTGTATATCCGGGAGTGGGATAGGAACCTTTCCATGATCCAGCCGGTGGTAAATATTACCGCAGCGAATAAAAAGCTGTTGATCACGGCTCCGGCTTGTATTGGGTCAACCCGGGAAATGAATTGTATGATGCTTAGAAAAAATGGATAAAAAACCGGGAAAAACACCAGCGGGCCTTTGTTAAAAGTCATTAAGTTGCCATGCGCCTGTATATTGGTTGCCGCACTGGCATACATAATAGAATCAGGCGACAAGCCAACCCCGCTGTAAAACGTAAAAAGATAAATGACATAATAACCAATGATAGCAGCTATCAGCGAATCGAGGTTTTTTAGATAGGAGTTCAGGGTCATGTAATCTTTTTAATGGTTACTTATACGATCAAATCTAGCACATCGCTTATTGGCTGGTCGCTATTAATCAGTATGCCTTTTACTCCGGCTGCCGTTCCTGCCTCTACATCCCGCTCACGGTCGCCTATAAAATAAGATTTGGCCGGGTCGAGGTTGTATTTTTCAATTCCTCTAAACAACATACCGGGTTTTGGTTTGCGGCAATCACAATCGCCTGTAAAATTAGGGTGATGCGGGCAATAAAATATATCGGTAAACTCCACGCCATGCTTCTTATAAACATTTCTAAGATGAGCATGCATTTTGGCCAGTTCTGCTTCGGTGTACCAGCCTTTTGCCAAACCACCCTGGTTAGTGGCTACAATAAGCAGGTAACCTCTATCCTGCAAGATTTTCAAAGGCTCAATATTTTGTTCCAGAACATGGAAATCTTCCAGGCGGCAAACGTAATCGCCCATCTCCTGGTTAAGCACACCATCGCGATCCAAAAAGACGGCTTTATTTTTAGCAGGTATTGTATTCATTTGGTGCAAAGATAATCATTCTAAAAAACAGCTGCTTTAATAAAATTTTGCGGAGCATGTAACCTATTTATCAAATTTTTCGTCATTTTAGTGTACTGAAAATCTATTCATCATGAAACTTAAAACACTTACGCTACTGTTATTACTTAACTGTCTTGTTATTTTTCGAGTTTTTGCCGATAACAAGGAATTTGAAAACTTCGCCGCTAATCAAAGTAAATTGATGAATGAGGCGTACGAAAAGAGGGATCCAAAAGCTTACGGAAAGTTACTGGATGAATTTAAAGCTAAATACGACAAGTTAAGCCCACAAGATCAGAAAAACTATAAGCCTTATCTGATCGATGGCTATTATAATTACAGCTGTACTTATTCTCTTTTAAATAATAAGACCCTTGCCATTGAATATCTTGATAAAGCTATCAAGGCAGGCTATACAGATTATTTGCACATCGCTTCTGATAATGATCTTGACTACATCAGGAAGGAGCCCCAATTTATTGCCCTTGTGCAACCTCTGCGCTCGGTAGGCGATTATATGTATATCATTAAAAAAGCAAAAGCATATAATAATTCCGATACACGTCCATTCCCCGCTTTTACTTACCAGTCAGCTACCGATCCCAACCTGGTTATCCTGCGCAAAACTTTCAATCTTGATTCCATTGCCGGTTCGGGTAACGATGTATCAAAAGTTTTGAATTTAATGTATTGGATACATAATCTGGTGCCGCATGATGGCAATCATGAAAATCCTGCAGTGAGAAATGCACTGAGCATGATCAATCAGTGTAAAAAAGAAAACCGCGGTTTGAATTGCAGGGGATTGGCCACTGTTTTGAATGAATGTTATTTGTCAATGGGTATCAAATCAAGATTTGTTACCTGTCTGCCTAAGGATAGTTTACATGTGGATAATGATTGCCATGTGATCAACATGGTTTATATTAATTCGCTTAAAAAATGGATTTGGATTGACCCCACTTTTTGCGCTTATGTAATGAATGAAAAGGGAGAACTTTTGGATCTGGAAGAAGTAAGGGAAAGAATAATAGATGATAAACCATTGATTCTAAACCCGGATGCCAACTGGAACCACAAAGCATCAGAAACCAAGGAATATTATCTTTATTATTATATGGCGAAAAATCTTTACCGGTTGCAGTGCCCAACAAGCAGCGAATATGATACAGAGAGTGCCGCGCCAGGTAAGACGATCACCTATGTACAATTACTGCCATTGGATTATTTTATACAAAAACCCGATAAATGGCAATTTGGAAACAACAACTTTACCCATGTTGAATACGCTACAAATAACCCGGATTTATTCTGGGCGGCACCTTGAAATGAGTAAATAATTTCTGAACCTCAATTTACACGATATTTCAGGCCTCATTTATTGCTATGCAAGCATAATAATAGCGCTATGTCAATTATCAAATTGATATAATTAAACTAAATTTATTAACATAATGTCAATATTTTAAATAGTTGACTGTTATTTTTTAACACAATCCCAAAAATTACTAACTATATTACAAAAAAGATATTAAATTAGTAATTTCGTAATTACGCACATCTATAAACCATGTGCATTACGATGGATCAGATTGATAGCCCCCAACAGGGCCTGTACAGGCCTGAATTTGAACACGACTCTTGCGGAACAGGGTTTATAGCCAATATTAATGGTCATAAATCCAACCAGATCATAGATGACGCCCTGACCATGCTTGAAAATATGGAACATCGCGGCGCTTGTGGCTGCGATCCTGAAACTGGCGATGGTGCAGGTATTTTGATACAATTACCTCATGAATTTTTGATGGAAGAATGCTCCAACCTGGAGATCAGTTTACCTGAACCGGGCGAGTACGGCGTAGGGATGATATTTCTTCCAAAAGACCCTTCGTTGAAGAAAGCTTGTCGCATGGTGATCACCAACGCGATCGAAAGAATTGGTTTGCATAAATTGGGTTATCGTAAGTTAACAGTAGATTCTTCGGTAATTGGCGAAACCGCCCGCCAGGCCGAACCTGATGTGGAACAGCTATTCATTTTAAGGCCCCATCATATTACTAATGCTGATGATTTTGAACGTAAATTATACATTTTAAGAAGATACATTAATAAAACCATCACCGAAACCATACCCGGCGCAGGTGAGCATTTTTATTTTACATCGCTTTCTTGCAAAACCATTATTTATAAAGGTCAGCTAACCACTTACCAGTTGCGTAAGTATTTTGCAGACCTTTCGGACCCGAGACTGGCATCAGGCCTGGCCATGATCCATTCCCGCTTTTCAACCAATACTTTTCCTTCGTGGAAACTGGCACAGCCATTCAGGTTGATAGCCCATAATGGAGAGATCAACACGCTTACCGGTAACCTGAACTGGTTTTATTCGGGCGTAAAATCATTCGCGTCTTCCTACTTCACCAGTGAGGAAATGGAAATGCTGTTACCGGTGATCGATAATAATCAATCGGATTCAGCATGCTTGGATAATATTATCGAGATATTGCTTCATTCCGGTCGCTCATTACCGCACGTAATGATGATGCTGATCCCTGAAGCATGGGATGGCAACGAGCAAATGGACCCGGTTAAAAAGGCATTTTATGAATATCATGCCACTTTAATGGAGCCATGGGATGGTCCGGCTGCTATTACTTTTACTGATGGTAAATTGGTTGGGGCATTGCTGGACAGGAACGGATTACGTCCTTTACGTTTTGTGGTTACTAATGATGGACGCGTAATTGCAGCTTCGGAAGCAGGCGTATTAACTATCGATGAAAAGACTGTTTTGCGCAAAGGTCGTTTGCAGCCCGGCAAAATGTTGCTGATCGATACCGTTAAAGGTAAGATTATCACCGACGAGGAGATCAAAAAACAAGTAGCATCGCGCCAGCCTTATGACCGCTGGCTGGAGAATTATAAAATTAAACTGGATGATCTGGCAGAGCCGCGTTTGGCATTTGCGCCATTGTCGCCTGCGGCAGTTTTTAAATATCAGCAGGTATTTGGCTATAGCCGCGAGGACATTGATACGATCATCAAATCAATGGCAGTTGACGGCAAGGAGCCGATAGGATCAATGGGTACTGATGTGCCGCTGGCTATATTGTCAGATAAGCCGCAGCATTTGTCGAGCTATTTTAAGCAATTTTTCGCCCAGGTAACCAATCCGCCTATCGATCCGATACGCGAGCGTTTGGTGATGAGCCTGGCTACCTTTATAGGTAATAATGGAAATATATTAGATGAGGATAAAATGCATTGCCATTGCGTGATGCTGAAACATCCGATATTAAAAGACCATCATCTTGAAAAATTAAGAAGTATAGATACCGGCCTGTTCCACGCCAAGACGCTGCAAACCTATTTTGTGGCCGATGGTATGCCTGGCTCAATGGAAAAAGGTTTGGCAAGGCTTTGCCGCTATGCCGAGGACGCGGTAGATGAAGGTTTTGAGGTGTTGATCCTTTCAGACCGTGCCATCGATTCAGAACATGCTCCTATACCTTCTTTATTGGCTGTATCTGCTGTTCACCACCATTTGGTGAAAAAGGGTTTACGGGGTGCGGTTGGATTGGTTTCAGAAGCGGGTGACGCCTGGGAAGTACATCACTTTGCCACATTACTGGCTTTCGGTGCTACAGCTATTAACCCTTACCTGGCGCTGTCAACTATCCACACCATTAAGAATAATGGCAGCTTAGAGACAAGTTACGATACCAAAAAACTGATCAATAACTATGTAAAAGCAGTTAATGATGGCTTGCTGAAGATATTCTCAAAAATGGGTATATCCACCCTGCAATCATATCATGGTTCGCAGATATTTGAGATATTGGGTTTAAACAAAACTGTTGTTGACCGTTATTTTGTAGGAGCGGTAACACGTATAGGCGGTTTAGGGTTGGATGAGATTGCGCGCGAGTCGCTTTGCAAGCACCGCATAGGTTTTGGCAGTACTAAAACAGAGAACCGCTTATTGCCCGAAGGTGGAATTTACCAATGGAAACGCAGGGGAGAGGAGCACTTGTTCAATCCTCAAACTGTTCACCTGATACAACACGCTACGCGCAGCAATGATTACTCGGTTTATAAGAACTATGCAAACCTGATCAACGAGCAGGGCGAGAAGCATTTTACCATACGCGGTTTACTTGATTTTGCTCATCACCGCGAATCCGTTTCTTTAGATGAGGTGGAACCGGCTGAAACCATTATGAAGCGTTTTGCTACGGGTGCTATGTCGTTCGGCTCAATTTCGCACGAAGCGCATAGTACACTCGCAATTGCGATGAACCGTATAGGCGGTAAAAGCAATACAGGCGAAGGCGGTGAGGATGAATTACGGTACGAAAAATTGCCAAACGGTGATTCCATGCGTTCGGCTATTAAACAAGTTGCATCGGCACGTTTCGGGGTAACCTCAAATTACCTGACCAACGCGGATGAGTTGCAGATCAAAATGGCGCAGGGTGCAAAACCAGGCGAAGGTGGTCAATTACCGGGTGATAAGGTGGACGATTGGATCGCAAAAGTGCGCCATTCTACACCTGGTGTTGGTTTAATATCACCACCACCACACCATGATATTTATTCGATAGAAGACTTAGCACAATTAATATTCGACCTTAAAAATGCTAACCGTGCTGCACGAATCAACGTAAAGCTGGTTTCAAAAGCAGGTGTAGGTACAATAGCAGCCGGTGTTGCCAAGGCACACGCTGATGTGATCCTGATAGCAGGGTATGACGGCGGTACAGGTGCTTCGCCAATCAGTTCTATTAAACATGCAGGTTTGCCATGGGAATTAGGTTTAGCCGAAGCGCATCAAACGCTTGTCCGCAATAAACTGCGTAGCCGTGTGGTGTTGCAGACTGATGGTCAGTTAAAAACTGGTCGCGATTTGGCTATAGCCTGTTTAATGGGTGCTGAAGAATGGGGTGTAGCTACCGCGGCATTAGTTGCAGGCGGCTGTATCATGATGCGTAAATGCCATCTGAATACCTGCCCTGTTGGTGTTGCTACACAAGACCCTGAATTAAGAAAATTGTTTACCGGTAAGCCGGAACATATTGTTAATCTTTTCCGCTTTATGGCCGAAGAGATGCGCGAGATCATGGCTGAACTTGGTTTCCGTACCATCAATGAAATGGTGGGCCGGGTACAGTTCCTGAAAGTAAAGGATGGCCTGCAGAATTGGAAAGTGAAGCATATCGATCTGTCGGGCATATTACACCCGGTAAATAATCCTAAAGGCTTAACACTATATAATAGCGAAAAGCAAGATCACGGTATGGATGCTATCCTCGACTGGAGATTGTTGGAAAATGCTAAAGCGGCATTAGAAGATAAAACCCCTGTATTCGCATCCTTTGATGTAAAAAACACGGACCGTACTATAGGTACTTTGTTATCAAACGAAATTTCAAAGAAATACGGTTCGGCCGGGTTACCAGATAATACCATCAACTATAAATTTAAGGGTTCAGCCGGGCAAAGTTTCGGCGCGTTCACAGCCAAAGGGATTTCTTTTGAACTGGAAGGCGAAGCTAATGACTATGTAGGTAAAGGACTATCAGGTGCACAATTAGCCATCTATCCATCGGCTGATGCGACCTTTACACCAGAAGATAATATCATCATCGGTAACGTAGCCATGTATGGCGCCACCTCGGGTGAGGTATTTATCCGCGGTATGGCTGGTGAGCGTTTCGCGGTGCGAAACTCTGGCGCCACAGCAGTTGTAGAAGGTGTAGGCGATCACGGTTGCGAATATATGACCGGTGGGCGTGCGCTGATATTAGGAAATACAGGCCGGAACTTTGCGGCAGGTATGAGCGGTGGTATTGCCTGGGTATATAACCCGGATAACACATTCGCCGAAAACTGTAATAAAGAGATGGTCGACTTAGACCCGTTATCAGAAAAGGACTCGGAGCATATCATCGCATTGCTGAAAAAGCATGTGAGCCTTACAGGCAGTAAAGTGGCTAAAAACCTGCTTAAAAACTGGGATGAGGCTTCCACCAAATTTGTGAAGGTGTTCCCGAAGGAATACAAAAAAGTTATACAGAAGGCAGAATATCAAACGATCAGCTAATTTTTTATGGGAAAAGCAACAGGATTTAAAGAGTTTAACAGGGAACTTCCCGATAAAGTATCTCCGGCAGAACGTGTAAAAAACTACAAGGAATTTGAAAGTTTATATACCGAAGAAAAACTGAACGAGCAATCTGCCCGCTGCATGAATTGCGGCATACCGTTTTGTCATTCGGGCTGCCCGCTGGGTAATATTATACCTGAGTTTAACGACGCAGTGTATCGTAAAAACTGGGAGGAAGCCTATCAGATTTTATCATCAACCAATAATTTCCCTGAGTTTACCGGCAGGATCTGCCCTGCGCCGTGCGAATCCGCTTGCGTATTAGGTATCAATAAACCGGCAGTGGCTATTGAGGAAATTGAAAAGCATATCATCGAGATCGCTTACGAAAAGAATTTGGTGAAGCCTACCGCTCCCCTTATTAAAACAGGTAAGAAAGTAGCCGTTGTGGGCTCTGGTCCTGCGGGATTGGCAGCAGCAGCACAATTAGCTAAAGCGGGACATGCAGTTACTGTTTACGAGCGCGATGACCGCCCTGGGGGCTTATTACGTTATGGTATCCCTGATTTTAAACTGGAAAAATGGGTAGTAGAACGCCGTGTTCAACTGATGGAAGAAGATGGCATCGTATTTAAATGCAATGTAGAAGTTGGTAAAGATATAGCCGCTGATGAACTGGTACGCGCAAATGATGCGGTGATACTGGCCGGTGGCTCAACTATTCCTCGTAATCTGCCTATTCCCGGCAGGGAATTAAAAGGGATCCATTTTGCGATGGACTTTCTGAAACAGCAAAACAAACGCGTAAGCGATATCAGCTTTGATGCTGAAAATATACTGGCAACCGGTAAAGATGTGATCGTGATCGGTGGGGGGGATACCGGCTCGGATTGCGTGGGTACATCAAACAGGCAGGGTGCAAAATCCATCAAGCAATTTGAAGTGATGATGCAGCCACCGCAGCAACGCACACAGCATATGCCATGGCCTACATACCCAATGGTAATGAAAACTACCAGCAGCCACGAAGAAGGTTGCGATCGTTATTGGGGCATTAATACCAAAGAGTTTTTAGGTGATGCGGATGGCAATTTAAGAGCTATCAGGGTAACTGATGTGAGTTGGGAACTGGATGTGATGAACAGACCTATCAAATTCAATGAGGTAGAAGGTTCTGAGCGCGAGATCGAATGTCAGCGCATATTCCTTGCGATGGGATTTTTACATCCGCAGCATGAAGGCATGCTAAATGCTCTAAATGTGCACCTGGATGAACGTAAGAATGTAAAAGCCAAAGAAGGCGCTTACCGTACCAACGTAAGCAAGGTGTTTGCAGCAGGCGATATGCGCCGCGGACAATCGTTAGTGGTTTGGGCCATCTCTGAAGGCCGCGAAGCAGCCCGCAGAGTGGATGAATTTTTAATGGGACACTCCATACTGGAAAGCAAAGATGCTGTAAACCAGTTTGAGCAGGTGTTTTGAGGTGAGTGGTGAATAGTGAGTGGGTGAATTAATAAGTAGAACTTTCTAATAGATCAGTTAATAAACCAAAGTTAGGCCGGGTGTGCGAAAGCTGCCCGGTTTTTTATTTTAAACAGATTTGCGAAGTTTTTAAAACTTCGCAAATCTTCTCAATTATTTCTCCGCCGGATTCTTTTTCCCATCCATCAGTTTTTCCACCAATTTAACTAACCTTTCGCTTCGTGTTTTTTCCTGTTTGGCGGTGAGAATCCAAAGCACATATTCTTTACGGTTGGAGTAGGATAGTTTCTCATAATTAGCTAATGCCTGTGGGCTTTTCTGCAAAACGGCTTTGATTTCTTCCGGCAACGTGATGACTTTATTGTCTACATCAATATAAGCGCTGTGTTCGTTTTGTTTGATGCTATCGTTACGCCCTTCTGAAATCTTAGATTGCCCTTCGGGGCGGAAACGTAAGCCGGTCCACGTTTCATTTATTGCAGCCGCGGCAACGGTTTTTAAACCATATTTGCCTAATTCATCCCAACTACCTATCATTTCCAGGTCGGTTGTAATGCCTGAACTTTTCTTAGGATAGCATACCCAAAACACAGTATCTGTTTTTAGCACAGGCGCAATTACTTTTAATGATGAAGCTAATTCAGCACTGTTTTTTATAAATAGCTGAACGCCATCAAAACTGCCTTTGGCTTCGTATGCAACAGATGTTCCTTCGGGTAGTGGCTCAAGGAACGACAGGTAGTTTGCAGGTGCATTAAAAAGCAGCCAGCGTGTGCCAGGTTTTATCTGCAGTTTTTTTGATAAAGGGTTCATCGGTTCATTAGTTCAGTTGTTCATTGGTTGGATAGTCCGCCCAAAAGGATAATCTAAATTAATAAATATTCCATTGATAGCTATGAACTGCTATCCACGAACTGACAAAAGAAATCCCAAAGAACAATACCGGCTGATACCACGATATTAAAGGAATGTTTGGTACCGAACTGTGGAATTTCGATACAAGCGTCTATCACTTTCATTACCTCATCGCTTACACCATTAACCTCATTGCCAAATATCAGGGCGTATTTTTCATTTTTTACTGTTTCGAATGTATTCAGTATGATGCTGTTTTCGGCTTGTTCTATGGCGATAATCCGGTAGCCGTCTTTGCGCAATTGCTCAACGGCCTGTAAGGGGTCAGCATAATAAACCCAATTAACGGATTGCGTGGCACCAAGAGCTGTTTTTTCTATCTCACGGTGGGGAGGCTGCCCGGTAATGCCGCAAAGGCAAACTTGTTCTACAGCAAAACCATCGCAGGTGCGGAATATCGATCCTACATTGTGCATACTGCGCACATTGTCCAACACAACCACAACGGGAAGTTTGTTCTGCGCCTTAAATTCGATAACCGAGGCGCGGTTTAATTCGTCGAGCTTTAGTTTGCGCAAGGGGTTAGTGATTAGTTAAGATGCAAATATCTTATAAATTAATTGCTTCTTTCAATAACCCTACGCCATCGCCAATAAGGGAACTATAAACCGAAGGGGCATAACCTATTTTGGAGGTATAATATGCTGTAACTGCTTTGCTGAAATTATCAAATTCGCTTTCTTTAACCAATGCAATTGCACAGCCACCAAAACCGGCGCCTGTCATTCTTGCCCCGGCAACATTCGGGTTGGTTAAGCAATATTCTACAACTGCATCCAGCTCTTTGCCGCTTACTTCATACAGATTTTTTAATGAATCGTGTGAAGCGTACATCAAACGGCCAAATTCGGCCAGATTACTTGCTGCCAGTGCTTCGGCTGCGAGTTTAACCCGGTCGTTTTCTTCAATTACATGCGTAGCCCTTTTTAATACAATTGCATCAGTAATTAAATGTTGATATTGTTTGAACGTTCCGCTATCGATATCGCAAAGGTTTTGGATATCCAGCTCCTGCTGTAATGCTTTGAGCGCTGCATGGCATTCCTGCACACGTTCGTTGTATTTTGATTCGGCAAGTTTGCGGGGTTTATTAGTGTTGATGATCGCCAGCACATGGTCGCCCAGGTTGCTGTCAACCGCTTTATATTCCAGGGTATCACAGTTCAGCATTAACGCTTTATCCTTTTCGCCGAAGGCTACGGCAAATTGGTCCATAATACCGCAATTAACACCAATAAATACATTTTCAACCTCTTTGGATAGTTGCACCAGTTCGAGTTTTGAATAGCCGCAGCCAAACAGATCATTCAAAGTATAAGCAGTTACAACTTCGATGGAAGCGGAAGATGACAAGCCTGAACCAATAGGGATATTGCCATAAAATAGAAGGTCGAGCCCCTGTAATTTATTCCCCTGCTTTACAAAATAATCGATGACGCCTAATGGATAATTGAACCAGGTTTCGCCTGATCTCTCATAACTTGTTTGTAAAGAAATATCAAGCTGCTCTTCAAAGTTCAAACTTCTGAAACGGAAAACCCCTTCATTATTTAAGGCAACTAAAACATAGGTGCCGAAGGTAATGGCACATGGCATTACCAAGCCACCGTTGTAATCAATATGCTCGCCTATAAGGTTTACCCTGCCTGGAGAAAAATATGCATTCCCGGCTTCTTTATTGAATGTTTTTTTAAATTCACTGAACAGATTATTCTTCATTTTTCAAGCTAAAATTAATGCGAAAACAAATATTGTAAAAATTACAGTTATTATTGGTTTTTATTTGCGGCAATGGTGTTTTCTTTCGAAAATAAAGATATGAAAACTTTATTTTTTGGAAAATATCCATCCAATATTAAACCTAATAAGGATTGCTCTGTTGAATTTAAATTAATGATCTGATAAATAAAAAATCATGAACCAATATCTTGTAACTGCTTACGACTATACCGATGATGGTGCATTATCACGCCGTATGGGAGTACGACCCCATCACCTTGATGGTGCAAAAGAATTAAAGGAAAGCGGCAATTATGTTTTGGGTGGAGCTATTCTGAATGAAGAAGGAAATATGATCGGATCGGTAATGATATTGCAATTTGAGACCGAGGAAGAACTGGAAGCCTGGAAGCAAGGGGAGCCATACATCACGCAAAAAATATGGGAAACTGTTGATGTAAAACCATTCAGGGTAGCTGCAGTTTAGGTATAAAACAAAAAAACCAGGTAGTTTTTGGCTGCCTGGTTTAAATATCATTTTGTTGTTTTATACTTTAGTTTTTATGCCGGTGGATAGGTCAACATTATATGCAGTACCGTTGATTGTTAAAGTAGCGGTACCATCACCATTAAATACTAATGTTCCGGTGTAGCTAAATGCACCATTTTTTGAAGTAGTACCGGTTATTGAAATTGTTGCACTACCACTTGCTATTTTACGTGTGGTTTTAGATAAAGTCAAATTCGTAACAACTATATCAATATTGCTGTTTCCGGATAAGTCATTTCCAACCTTTGATTGGAATGAACCTGTACGTTTATATTCACCATTGATCACAAATGATAATGCGGTGGGTGATAAACCCGCAATTGTAAATGTTGCACTACCTGTATTAGCAGATGTTAAACGTGGGCCGTCAAAATTACCGTGATAAGTTAAAACGTTAGCCAGATTATCTGGTTGCTCACTGCTGTTGCAGTTTAAAGTGCGGGCAAACTTGAAAAAGTAGCTAAAAGTAACAGATGAGCCTGAACCCGAATTTGAAAGACTGTCAGCTAATGTGGTGCCGCATGCCTGGTGAGTTACTGCTCCGGATGAATTAACTGTTTGCCTGCTTGTGCTTATTGAAGCTACAACTTGCGCGTTTGCTGCAACATTATCTGATATTGAAGCTAATCCGTAAGAATTTTCTGCTAATGAACCGGCAGCAATATCAGCAGCCTGGTCGGTAGTTACGGCGGTGGTAGCTGTACTGTCTTTTTTACAGGAAAGTGCGCCTATGAGTAGCAGAAGGATGAAAGTAAATTTGAATGTTCTCATATTTAAGGGGGTTTACGTATTGATGTTTTTGTATGACTTTTTGAAAATTGAAAGGTTTAATGAAATCAAAATATTTTTTTCTTTGGGGTTAAGATTACACACTACTGTTTATTTCAGCATAAAAATTATATAAAAAACCCCCGCAACTAAGCGGGGGTATAATTGAATTTAACTTAACACCTAAAAACTAACTAAACTTTATGGTCACTTTTACGAAACGTGCAGCGCTAAGGTTGTGTTAATCAGGTGATTTTTACACAATTAAAATAAAAAAATGCCTGTTGTCATTAAAAATGACAACAGGCATAATAATAGCAGGCAGTAACCTGCTTAATAATATAAAAAGAGGCTTATTGTGAAGAAATACTATCCAGAATTTGCATATCTCCTGTTGTTAATTCAAGGCTGATAGTTTTCATATTATCTTCCAGATGTTCAACACTTGAAGTGCCGGGTATGAGTAAAATATTATCCGCATGATACAATAACCAACTGAGCGCTACCTGGTGTGTAGTTGCGTTATGTTTTTCGGCAATAAGTTTTATTTTTTCCAATGCATCCACGTTGCCCGCATTCAGTGGAAACCAGGGTATAAATGCTGTGTTATTTTCTTTGCAATATTCCAAAACAGGCTCCCATTTGCGGTTATCCACACTATATATGTTTTGCACCGAAACCACCTCGAAGTATTGCCGGGCCTTTTTAATATCCTGCACACTTACTTCCGATAGCCCGATGTGTTTAACCTTACCATCCTTTTGAGCTTTCTTCAAAAACTCAAAAGTTTGTTCCGCCGGAACTTTTGGATCGATGCGATGTAATTGGTAAAGGTCTATTTGTTCTAACCTTAAACGCTTTAAGCTGCCATCCAATGCCTGCTTCAAGTGATTTGGATGTGCATTTACAGGCCATTGGTCCGGGCCTGTGCGCGTCAGTCCACCTTTTGTGGCTATAACCAGGTCTTCTGGATAAGGATAAAGGGCTTCGGCAATCAATTCTTCCGACACATAAGGCCCGTAACTGTCTGCGGTATCAATAAAATTTACACCTAATTCAACCGCACGCCTTAAAACGCTGATCGCTTCATTTTTATCTTTTGGAGGCCCCCAAATTCCTTTACCTGTGATCCTCATTGCTCCATACCCAAGGCGGTTTATAGTTAAGTCGCCCCCGATTGTAAATGACTTTTCGAATGTTATTGCTGTATCTGACATGGTATTGCTTATTGATTAAATATTTAACATGGCCAATGAAAAAATGTTCAATTATTATTGCTTATAAATGTCATTTTTTGTGATCAGGCCATTAAATCAAAGTGTTATATTGCTGAAAATCCGGATCAAATGAAAGAACAGAACTACACCAATCATCGCCGACTGATCATCATAGAATGTAAATGATACTACTTAATAAAAAAGCACCCGGTTTTTAATTTCCGGGTGCTTTTTATTTGTAAGATAAAAAGAATTATTCCTGAATTTCTTTAGCTTTTAACTGGCTTTCTTTAACCTTTTGCAGAGAGTCAGCTTTCCTCTTAGCGTTCTGTGCATCTTTATTTTTAATCATATTGCCCTTAACGTTTTGCTGTTGAGGCTGATTATTTGGTCTTTGATTAGGGTTTTGCTGTTGATTAACCTGAGGCTGATTATTATTGGGCCTTTGATTAGTGTTTTGCTCGGGGTTTTGATTCGTTTCAGGTCTTCCCTGTGAGTTTTGTGGTTGATTGTTCGGCCTTTGATTCATATCCGGTTTAACCTGCTGTTGTTGTGGCTGATTGTTTGGCCTTGGATTTGAATTTTGGTTTGCATCTGGCCTGTCCTGTTGGTTCGGCTGCTGATTATTTTGCCTTGGATTTGGATACTGCTGTTGATTTTGGTTTGCATCTGGCTTAACCTGTTGCTGTTGATTATTATTTGGTCTTTGATTAGGGTTTTGGTTTACATCCGGCCTATTCTGTTGATTAGGATATTGTTGTTGGTTTTGGTTTGCGTCAGGCCTAACCTGTTGGTTTGGTTGATTATTATTAGGCCTTTGATTAGGATATTGCTGCTGATTTTGGTTTGCGTCCGGCCTAACTTGTTGCTGTTGTTGATTTTGAGGCGATCTTCCGTTTTGGGGTTGATATGTACCAACTCTTCTTGGGGCTGCCGTCAAACCAATCTGTTGTGTTTTTTGCTTTATGGTCGGCCTGTACACCAAAAACTGATTGTTTTGTACTTGCGACGCTCCTGGTCTTGAATTATCACTCACCTTTACTGGTTGCACCCTTGTATGTGTCACATTTTCAACATCATTTGCCTGTGGCCCACGGTTGTACTTAGCGGTATTACCTGAACCTTGATTATTATAATTATTGGTCACATTATTAATGATCGTAACATTATTGGTTACGTTATTAATAACCGTGGCGTTCGACTTTACGATATAATTAGTAACATCCGGTTGAGCTATTCGCCTACGCTGTACCACATTCCAGGCATTTGAAGGGGGTCTCCAACCACCACCGGTATTTATGGTGTTGATATTTGCTCTTGGTGCAAGCGGCGCCCAACAGTAATAGTCGCCATAACTGCCCCAGGCAACCCATGCAGGTGCCCAGTCATGCCCCGGAACCCACATCCAACCGTAGCTATCATCATAAAACCAACGGCCGTAGTGAAACGGCGCCCATCCCCAGGTGTAATTTGAGGCCCATGTCCAGCCGTAATCGCTGTAAACCCAATAACCATTTGTAGCATAGGGCATAAAATCATTGCCAACATCTCCGGGTACCCACACATAACCATAATCAGGATAATTTATCCAGGTTCCGTAAGGGCTTAGTTCATCATAAAACACCTGGTCTGTTTGCGGCGAATTATCATAATTAGGGTTATTGCCATAATTAGCCTGCTGATTATTGTAATCAGGCTGAGGTGGATTATCTGGTGGTGGATTATAATTGGACGAGGGGCCAGGTTGATATGCAGGCCGTACTAATGTGGCACATCCGGCTAATCCTATTGCGAGCGATATTACAAGGTAGAATATTTTTTTCATGACCGTTCTTAATTTAGCTGTTCTTAATATTATATAGGTGTGACACGGGTTAAACCAATTAGTTTAAAATTCATAGTTTGCAATATGCAATAATATATTTTTGATTTATTTATACAAAAATAGGCAAAATGCTTTACCTAAATTATTCAGATCTATTTTAGTGAGAAAGGATTTAAAGGATGGCTGCCTGTATCTATTTTATCGCCACAAGCCAATAATTGCACCCATCAGGGTTAACGAAACTAAGCTGTAGCCGCCATTGATAAAAATGTAGCGCCAGTTCTTTAGTTCAAACAGGCTATGGATGGCGATGGCACTAAATGTCCATATGCCTGCCAGGAAACCAGCCTCGGCTCCCCAGGTCACATTTGTTGTAGGTTCAGCAAGGAACATAGCGAGATTGACGGCCATCAGCAGGGAGAAAACAGCGGTAAACCCAAATATTTTCCCTTTGTTACCGAGTTTTATCTCGTCCTCTGTTAATTTACTGTCGGTCATCCACGCGTTACCAAAAACCGGGCGTGAATACCATAAGCCACCTACGGCAAATGCGGAGATAGCGGCCACCAGTACTGCCGGCCAGTTGATCAAAGAAAAGTTCATTGCGTTTAAGTTTAAGGTTTACTTCAATAGTTTAAATAAATCTATGAAAAAAATATTTAAACTACTGAACCTTATAGCGATAAACATAGCGACCTATATTCCCGTCTTTATCAATGCCTTCAATTATCGCGCGGTACAAGCCCGTGCCATCAGCATTGAAAAACTCAAAAGATGCATTGCCGGCTTTATCCGTTATTACATTGGGGCTCCAGAATATGGTACTACGCCGGTCTATTCCTACTGAACTGCCCGCAGCATTATCATACTTTGGTGAGTAAAATTCGCGGGTTACATTGTATCCGCCGGGTATAAAATCAACCACATTGTTTTTAGGTATCATTTCCAGCAGTTGTTCTTTGGTGATCTTTTCACCCTTTGGTATTTTTTTAGTGTTCACTATTAATACCCCCTTAGTATTGGTATTGCGATTAATGCCGCTTAAGCCATCACTAAAAAATATCTCAACTGATTCCACCTGGTTCGATTGTATGTTGTTAAGAGCATTATAATCAACAGATTGATTATTTAGATAGATCGACATAGGTGTTTTACTCCCACTATTATAGTCCCTGGTTAGATATAGATTATTATTATCAAAAGTAACCCCCATACTTGATGCTATTAAGCAACTTATGAAAACGGGGCAACCATCAGAAAACCTGTTCCCAGGAATAATATGATCTGGCTCCTGGCTCAACCCAGAGAATGTACTGTAATCCGAGTGGCTTGGTTTCTTTATTTTTATTTGTTTCTTTGATCACAACCTCGTTAAGACTGTGTGGGTTATTGAATTTTTTGCTGTTTTGTAAATAAGGACGAAGGGTACTGTCAATATTGGTTATCCCCCCAACAGGGTTTATATATTGGGTTGATGGGGGCAAAACCATTCCATCAAGAGTTATCACCAGGTTGTTACTGCCGGGGTTATCCCTTGCATTCACGGTCACCCTTGAAGAGTCCGAAACCATTATATTCGAAAATCTGAAGTTCCCGCTCATATCAGTAATAGTTTGGGTCGAGAAGTTTTTATCCGGAATTATTAAACGAATGTTCCCTTTTGCAAGTGGCAACCCGGTATTGGTCCTGAGTGTGCCCGAAATTTCAATACCACCCTCGGGTAAAAAAGATATAGGTGGGTTTTTATCAGCGATGATATTTTTATAGGAAAAACGACGATAACCCTGGGTCAGCATCAATACGTCCAGGTCAGTGTATGTCTTATCATCAGGGTGATTGAAATAATAGTTAGGTTTCTCAACGTAGCCCCTAAGGTCTGAAGTCAACAACAAATGGCTTAAAATAGTTGTTTCCGCATTTTCATCAAAAGGCACCGTTGTTTCATCAACAACAGTAACCGAAAAAGTACCTTCGGCTGGCATGGTGGTGTTTTTTTGCAGAAACCAGCATCCTTACTTTCTGCCTCCGGGTATAAGTTGCCTTATCTGATCTTAATGAAAGATTTAGCTGATCATTGTGCTGGATAAATGCAATGCGCTCGCTCAAAGGCGAACCTTTTGAGGAGAAAACAGTAACCTGTACAATCCCGGTCGGGAACTTGCTTTTAGGTATTGTGGCGCTGTACGCAGAGCTTTTTAATATGGTTTGCGCAGCATAGCATACTATTCCTCCGCTTTGGGCTATCACGTAAAGGCTTTTGTTCTGATTTTTCTGAAAAAACAGATCATTAGCCACTATTTTAATATTTAAGCTATCAGGGAAACTGTTATTTACTGATAAATTAACACCTTCATCGCGTGCAGTAGGCAGGTCATAGCTGTTTTTTGTACCATCCGGGAAGATCAGGTTGGCTTTGTAAGTTTTATTGACCTCAGGCATTATGGCGAATACACCCATACCCAAATGCTGCGATGTGAAATCAGCTACAACATTCCCGGCATTGTCAGTTATGGTACCCTTAGCGTCAATACCTAAACCATTAGGCTCTACTGCCTTCAATGCAACCCTCGACCGGATGCCATTGATCAGTGTACCACCTTCAGGGAAAAACTGTACATCGATCTGGGGTGCGGTAACCTCGAGCGGAAAAGTATTTGGGACTATTTTTTTATCATTGATTGATAATTCGGTACTAATTATTGCTGAATTTAACTCGGATGGTTTGGTGCTCGAAAAATTAATATTTAATATCCCGTTTTGATCTGTCTCACCCTTTCCTTTATTTATTGTACCATCATCGTTTACTGCTTTCCAGTCTACTCTTTTATTATTATACGGATTGCCATCCTGGTCTTTGTAAACTATTACCGCGTTTATTTTTGACAGTTTATCAGATATGGAATTTTTGAAAAATATATGTGGTATCACCTGGTTATCGTCAACACTCCCCACGGCTATGGTTTTATTAAAGAAGTAAGCCTGGTCGGCATTGCGCATCCATTTGGTATATGCCCTTATATGGTAATTGCCGCGCTTCATAAACACTGGCGAAAGCGGGATATATCCATTTGCCATGCCATTAACCAAGTGCAGTTTTAGCTCGGTCACTATATTATTACGGCCATCGGTCATATCAACATAAGCAATTTGGCTTAATTGTGATAGCTGATGCAGCTCGATGGTGACATAGGCTTTAAACCACACCGTATCGCCAATGGCATAGTATGGTTTATCAAAATGAAGATATACTTTTTCAACAGGGTGATCATTGGTGAACTTTGAGGTTTTTGCAATGATAGTGGTTAATGGAATACTATCGCGTTGTGCAAATACTGATAAATGAAGGATAGTAATAGAGATAGATAAAACGAATAAAAATTTTCTTAAATTCATCAAACTAAGTTAAGTCAAAGGTACCGGCTAAATATAGCTATTTCGGATAACAGCATTGCGAATGAACACGATGTTTAACATTTTTTTACAAATAAGTAAAAAAAGCACACGTTTTACTAAACGTTAGGTATGGTGATTAAGTGTAGATTAACGTATTATAACATAATTTTTACCTGCCCGTTTAAAAAGATGTTAATTTTTAGACTTCCGATTAACATACTGTGTAAATGAAAAAAAAGACTGAGAAAGCCTATTTTGATGAACAGTGGGGAGGAATGACCACCCATTTGAAGGCTTTTATCGGTAGCGGCGACCAGGAGGAGCTGCATCTTTTTCGTGTACAGGCAAAAAAGATCAGGGCTATGCTTACACTTTTGGATTTTGCATCGCCCAAACATCAATTATTAAGGGGCTTTAAACCCATCAAAAAAATATTTAAGCATTGCGGTATTATACGTAATGCATATATCAATCTTCAATTAGGCGCCCGTTACCATCTGAACAACGAACAATTTATAAGCGGGCAGCAATATATAATGGAAAACGGGGTCGTTGAGTTTAAAACGCAGAGCGAAAAATATTTAAAAACTGTAAAAAGTACTTATTATGATCTTAAGAGCGGCTTGAGGCAAGTTGATAACGATAATATCAATGCGTTTTACAAAATATATTTAGAAAGAGCTTCGGATGCGCTTAGTCCCCTGCAATTCAACGAAGAGCTGCATATTTGCCGTATGCAGATAAAAATATTGATGTATAACCGTAAAATAGCTTTTAAAGCGCTGGATGGTAAATTGCCTGTTAATACTGTTTACCTTGATAAACTACAGGATAAAATTGGCAACTGGCACGATAATGTGCTGGCAATTGAATTGTTCTCGACCCCCGAACTGAAGGATGAACGGGTTATTGCTGAGATCAAAAAGCAAAATACCCGCCTGAAAAGAGCTATCACTACATTAGCAAAGGGTTTTGAAAAGAAAGTTATTTTGGAAGAAAAGCCAATAAGTGAAAATAAGAAATAAAGAAATGGGTGTAGAGATAGAGCGGAAATTCTTGGTCGATCATGAAAAATGGGGCCTGGTTAATAAACCGGCAGGGACTCATTACCGGCAGGGTTATATCCTTAGCAACGGGCAGAATACGGTGCGGGTACGTGTTTCTGATAAACAAGCCTATTTAAATATGAAAAGCAAGGTATCGCAAATATCCCGTAAGGAATATGAATATGAAATTCCGTTAGAAGACGGTAACGAGATATTGAATTTCTTTACAAAAAACGGTACCGAAAAAACACGTTATCGCATCCATTTTGAAGGTAAAGTATGGGAGGTAGATGAATTTTTAGGCGATAACAACGGGCTGATCGTTGCGGAGATTGAATTGGAAAGCGAAACGGAGCAATTTCAATTTCCGGAATGGGTTACAGCCGAGGTAACGGATGATAACAGGTATGCTAATTCAAGTTTGGCGATCCACCCGTTTTGCGATTGGTGATTCTTACAGTAATCACAAAATCCTAAACTCTTAGTCTATTATAATTTAATTTCTTTAAAGGCAACCATTTTTCCTTTTTGTCCGTGTTAGCAGTATAACAAAATACTATAAAACACATTTATTATGAAAAGGAATATCATTTTTTTAACGCTTGCCCTGATGGTTGGAATATTTTTATTTTACGGGTGCGGCAAAAGTTCAAATAATTCTACCAATCCTACAACAACCGGCACAACCCCTGTAGCAACAGCATCAGTAAGCATACAGAATTTTGCATTTTCGCCGTCTGTAATTCACCTTTTGCCGGGAGGCACCGTTACCTGGACCAATAAGGACGCCACAGCGCACACCGTTACGGATCTGAACGGGAGCTTTGACAGCGGAAGCCTGGATGCTGATAAAACCTTTAAGTTTACCTTTGCGACCGCTGGAACATACACC
>JABDFM010000043.1 GCA_013286565.1 Bacteroidota bacterium | reverse complement strand
GCGGCACAAATAGCTTCCCGTCATGACAAACACCCTGATAAACTGGTAACTGTTTTTGCCGGTATGGAGAAAGACGCGGTTGATACAGCACGTAATTATATGCTGCCTTATCCGCCATCATCGCCTGCTATGGCTTTATTTAAAGATGGCAAACTGGTTCATATTATTGAGCGCCACCAGATAGAAGGCCGCCCTGCACAAATGATCGCTGACAATCTGATCGGCGCGTTTGATCAGTACTGCTAATTAGAGGTCAAAGGATAAAGGTAAAAGGCTGAAAGGAGTTTTCTTTTCAGCCTTTGCTTTTTTAGCATTGTTTTACAGTCATGGAAAGGTTGAAAAAGCAGCTTTTAATTATGTCCATATTGTAACTCAAAAGGGATCGGGGTAACGTTCATAGTGCTTATAGCACTGGGTGTAAGGTAAGCCAGTTTTAAATCCCGCCCCCCGTCTTTTTGAAAATATTCCATTCTGATAGGGTAAAAGCCCTTTTGTAATGGCAATATATATGATTTGCCTGCATCACTGCTATGTAAACCATCATTATCAATCAACAGTTGATTGTTAATGTATAGCTTTGAACCGTCATCAGAGTTTAGCCAAAAAAGGTAATAACCATCTTCTTTTATTTGTAACCAGCCTTCAATAAGCAGGGCAAAATTATCTTTACCGGGGAGCTTATTTATATCGAAATCTTTATCCGTAAGCCCAGATTGAACAGGCTTTAATTTCTTAAAATCGGGTAGTTTATCCCATTTACCCTCGTAATAATTATAATGGAACCCTCCTGGCTTTGCATTTTTCACCTTTGAAACCGCGGGTAAATAAGCCCCTTCTTTAAATTCACCGGTGGCAATATTAGCATTATCATATTTGTCCCTGTTTGAAAATTGCTTTGCAGTCAGTTTTCCAGGTCCCGATAAAGTAATTTCAGCTCCCATTTTGGGTGATGCCTGGGTGGGCTCCGTTCCATCCATAGTGTATCTTACTTTGGATGTGTCGCCCCAAAAAAGCCATATTTTAATGGGCTTATCTTTTAAGATGGTCCCGTTCATCGGATGAAATTCAGGCTTCTTTGTATTGTAATCTGCATAGGTGAATTTTAATCCGTCGTACATGCTTTTAAGCCTTACCGATCCGTGGGTTTCATTGGGATAAGCCGTAAGCTTCCACACCAAATCGGCGGGTGCATATTTTTTTAAGATGGTATCCATCGGCGGGATGCCCATACCGGTCAGGTTGTCTTCACGACCGGTCATATACAATGTCCTGTTCAGGTTGGCAACGCCGTGCAGTTTATCTATGGCCGGTTTGTTCAAATAATGTTTATCCCACCAAAAGCTTGGATCGGCAGCTATGTACGATTTAAACACCAGCGGCTGATTCAGGAGCGCGTACATCACAAACAAGCCGCCAAACGAGTGCCCGAAAAGCGTATTGTCGCCGGTTGAAGGGTAGGTTTTATTGATGTAAGGTATTAATTCATCTTGGAGGTAACCGAGAAATTTATCTGCCCCGCCCGAGGTTTTGTTGTCATTCACATGTGTGGGAGTAAGATCCCGGTCGCGGTCAACATTTAAAACACCTACAATAATAATTGGGGGCATATAAGCCTGTTCCTCAATAAAGCGCTGCATATCCGCGGCGAGTTTGGTGTTTGAATCGCCATCGAGCACATATAACACATCATATTTATCGGCAGAACCTGGTTTGTATTTCGCGGGCAGTACTACCTGGATAAATCTTTTTTCATTTAAGATGGCCGAAACGATAGAATCCTTTTTACCGGGCTGATCCTGCGCGGATGAGGTGCCGGGTAAATAACTGATAATAGTTATTGCAAGTGCTAAAAAAAGACGTGTGCTATTATTCATGTAATTTATGTTGATTAAAGACTTGACGGTATAATATCCTTAATGGTTACATTAGCTTTTCAACTAATCTCTGATCTCCAATTAACTAATCTCTCATTCGCTCCGCAAACTTTTTATTGGGTTGGCTAAAGCTGCTTTAAC
Organism: Bacteroidota bacterium; assembly: GCA_013286565.1. Classification (GTDB taxonomy): domain Bacteria; phylum Bacteroidota; class Bacteroidia; order Sphingobacteriales; family Sphingobacteriaceae; genus Mucilaginibacter. The sequence goes on along the minus strand of JABDFM010000043.1, from coordinate 26,872 downwards.
CGCCTGGAAGCTTATAGTTAGCAACGCTATTAAAACTATTGCAAACCCTGCCAGCAGAAATATCCATAAACTCAAGGTTATCCTATAGGCAAAATCCTGTAGCCATTTATGCATAAAATACCACGCTATTGGCGACGCTATTAGAAATGCTATTCCGATTAAAGCCACAAATTCTTTTGCCAGCATCGCGGTTACATTAGCAACTGAGGCGCCAAGTACTTTGCGGATACCGATTTCCTTTTTTCGTTGTTCCGCAGTAAAAGTTACCAGGCCAAAAAGGCCCATGCAGGATATAAAGATAGCAACCAGCATCGCTGCGTTCATTACCTGTCCGATCCTTTGATCTTTTTCGTAAAAGCTTGCGATAGTTTTATCGTAAAAGCTGTAATTAAATTTTTTATCGGGATATACCTCTTTCCATTGGCTTTCGATGGCGGCAATTGTATTTTTATAATCGCTCCATTGCTTGTTTTTTGAAGATAGCTTTATACTGATCAACGTGCCATTTTTTATAGAACCTATTATTTCGACAGGGCCGGGGGGTGCGTACAACGATTGGTTATGAAAGTCGGCCAGTACCCCAACCACTGGGCCGGAGCTATATGCGCGAAAAATAGTTTTAAACATATACCCGCTTGCAACCATGTGCCCGATAGCATCGGCCGGGGTTTTAAAACCCAACTGCTTAGCGCAAGTTGCCGTAATAAGAAATTCGTTTACGGAATCAGCTTTGCCCGTATTTGTGAGATTACGTCCCGCGAGCAATTTCAGGCCATACAGCGGGACATAATTTTCATCAGCAACCCGTTCGTCAGATAATATCGTGACATTGTTGTCCTGCCGCCTGAAAAACCCCGGACTTGAATTATTCACAGCGGGCGGGTGGCGGCTGATGCTCACCTTTTCTATACCGGCAAGCTGTCTTATTTTTTCAACTATCACATCCCTTTTTGCATCGGAATAAATTCCGTTTATGTTAATATTGACAATGGCATCTCTATTAAAGCCCATATCTTTATTAATGATATAGTTGATTTGATTGCCTGTAATAATGGTACCAATAATAAATACCAGTGAAACAGTAAACTGGAATACAATAAGCCCTCTGAGCAAGTAACTCCTTTGATTGGATTTTTGCTCACCTTTTAAGCTTTGCACCGGCAGATAGGACGACAAAACCTTTGCCGGGTAAAACCCGGCTAATAATGAAGTGAAAAGGGTAATGAGTATTAAGAAAATAATTAATGGGGGATTGAGCAGGTTTAAAGCCACCCCCTCGGGTATAAATGCTTTAAAAGCGTTGATCACGGGGTTGACGATAAGCAACGAAATAACTACTGCAAAAACGGTTATGATAAATGTTTCGCTAAGGAATTGTAAAATAAGGCTTGCGCGACTACTTCCCAGTACTTTCCTTATGCCGATTTCTTTTGCCCTTCGGATGGATTGCGCCGATGACAGGTTAATGAAATTGATGGATGCGATAATGAGGATAAAAACAGCTATGCCCATTAAGCCATAAAGTGCGGGTAAACTGGCTTGTCGCGTGTAAAAGTCGTTTCCATAATTCGAATTGAAGTGAACATCTGGCAACGATTGCAAGTGTATTTCCGTTTTCCTGTTTGTTTGCCCGGCCATATATTGCTTGGTCATTTTTATTAAAGGGGCCGTTTGCGCTTCAAATTGTGCAGGCGTTGTGCCCTTTGAGAGCTTAACAAATTCCTGTATATAATCAGACCATGAAGACTTATTCGGATGAGTTACGCACTGAAATATTGGGATATTCTTAAGGAAGCTGTTTTGAATGGTACTGAAAGAAATAAAATCCTTAAAGATAATATTGGTATTTATATTGTAGTCCTTTACAATTCCAGATACGGTAAGGCGCAGGGAATCACTATAAATAACTTCCTTCCCTATAATTTGATCCGCCTGCATAGCACCAAAATATTTACGTGCCTTGCTTTCGGTTAGCACAACTTTTAATGGCTCGCTCAACGCAGTTGCAGCATTGCCTGCCAGCCAGGTATACTTAAAAATATCAAAGTATTCAGGTTCGGCAATAATAATATCCGAAGGATCTTTTTGGGAGTCCCCACTTTCAAATACTTTAGATTGACCACCCTTTTGCGGAACAGTTATCGTCGTATAATAATTAAAAAAGACAGCCAGTTTATCAACCCCGGTAAATTGGTTGCGTATTGCCATAGCTGAAAAATAATTTATTTCAGGCATATACTCCCTTCCGCCGGAAAAGTTATCTATTTCGCTTACAACACGAAAAACCCGGTCCTTATCCGGGTGAAAATTGTCATAACTCAGCTCAAAGCTGGCCATCATATAAATGATAAGGCAAGCGCTGATGCCAATAGAAAGACCCAAAACATTAATGATGGTTGAAACCTTTTGTTTGATAAGGTTTCTCCAGGCGATCTTGAAATAGTTTTTGATCATGATGTTTTGGTTTATTGGTTCAATTGTTCATTAGTTCATTGGTGGCATCTGCTTTATCTAAACTGCTACTGCAAACTGCCATTTCTTCTTCACTCACTCCGCAAACTCTTTATCGGGTTGGCCAAGGCCGCTTTAATTGCCTGGAAACTCACGGTTGCCAACGCGATCATAATTGCTGATATACCTGCCGCGATAAATATCCATAAGGAAAAATGTATCCGGTAGACAAAGTCCTGCAGCCATTGGTTCATAAAATACCAGGCAATAGGCGAGGCGATCAAGATGGATATAATTACTAACTGAATAAATTCCCGGCTCAGCATGGCAGCGATGTTTGCTACGGTTGCCCCAAGCACTTTGCGTATGCCGATCTCCTTGGTCTTTAATTGTGCATTAAACATGATAAGGCCAAATAACCCCATACATGAGATAAAAATTGTAATGAGCATGGCCGCATTTATAAGTATCGCGGTGTTTTGCTCCTGCCCATAAAGCAGTTTTACCGACTCTTCCAAAACACTGTAATCAAAAGGGGTATCAGGATATATCTTTTCCCACTGCGCCCCTATTTGCGAGATCACCTCTTTTACATCACCGGCCTGTTTCCCTTTTGACGCCAGTTTTACAGCCATACTCCATTCCCGTTGTGGTACATTTTCAATTACCATAGGTTGAATGGCCTGGTGGAAGGAGTTTTCATGAAAATCAGCTACCACACCTACTATGGGGAACGATTTGTTTGCACCATCATATAAAAGTTTCCCTACAGCATCGCCTGGTTTTGCAAAACCAAGCGCTTTGGAATAGGTTTCGTTTATCACCAATTCCCTTAGGCTGTCGTTGTGCACCATGTTGCGGCCCGCGATCAGTTTCATTTGGTAAAACGGAATAAAATCTTCATCCCCGATTTCTGATGATACTTTTAGGTTTATTTCATTTTTGCCTTTGTACAAAAAAATTTCATCAGAGTGGGCAAATCCCATTGGCGCATTTCCCTGTAAAATAACTTTTTCAACGCCTGGTATTTGTTTAACATTCTGGGCAAGTACTTTTAGTTTACCACCAGCATCGCGCCACTTATTCATTGTAATAATAGCATCCAGTTTAAAGCCTTTATCGGCATTGTTCATAAACCTGATCTGGTCCCCGATAACTATCGCACCAATAATAAAGACCAGGGAAATGGCAAACTGAAATACAATCAATACTTTACGCAAGTTCCATTGCCCCGTACCTTTTTGCACAGCTGCCCCTTTTAAACTCAATACCGGCAAATAGGATGATAATATCCTGGCCGGGTAAAACCCTGCAAGTATTGAGGTGATCAAGGTGATGAGTACCAGGAATATCATTGTGGGTATAGTGAAAGGCTCAAACTTTACCCCCTCTGGAATAAATGAGTAGAATAAAGATAGTACGGGCCTCACAAACACAACAGCAATGATGACCGCAAAGAACGTAAGTAAAAATGTTTCTGTTAAAAATTGCAAAACAAGCGCTCTCCGGCTGCTGCCCATTACTTTTCTGATACCGATCTCCTTGGCCCTTTGTATGGATTGCGCTGTTGATAAATTAATGAAGTTTACCGCAGCAATTATCAGAATGAATAAAGCAACTCCCATCAGGGTATATAATATGGGCAGATAAGGTTTTCTAAAGTCATCACCGTCATCGCCGCGGTGAAACTCTTTAGCAAAATGGATATCGCCCAAAGGCTGAAGCTCCATCGTCAGTTTTGCACCTGCTGGGAGCTTTACATTCTTTTTTATAAATACTGCAAATTGTGCATTGACCTGGGAGGCGGTAACACCTTTGTTCAATTTCACGAAAGCCATGGACTGATGCGGGCTCAAGCTTTTCCAGTCGTCAGAGGCGATCTGTTGTTTTAAATACCCGTTTTGAATGTTTTTTATAGACATAAAAGCGGTATAGCCAAAATTTGTATTTTGATCCCAATCTTTTACAATGCCAGTAACACTTAACTGCAATGAATCATCATACACAACAGTTTTACCGATCATTTCAGAAAAAGGGATATCGCCAAAATATTTGCGGGCCTTATTTTCAGTAAGCACTACTTTATTAGGTTCGCTTAATGCAGAGGTATGATTTCCGGCAAGCCATGTGTATTTAAAAATGTCAAAATACTGTGGCTCGGTGACTATGATCTCATTTCCGTTATTAAAAACTGTTACTTTTTTATCAGTATTCTTAATACTCACTTTCCCATTGTAAAAATGCAATGCCGCCTTCGCTTCAAATCCTGGTATGTTGTATTGAAAAGCTGCTACCTCAGGAATAGGACTGTTTAAAAACTCCCTCTCGCCGCTTGGTGCTTGTGCTTCTCCTGTGATGCGGTAAATACGATCCTGATCAGGGTGAAACTTGTCAAAGCTGAACTCATAATTGGTGATAAGAAAAATGATGATACAGGCACAAATACCTAAAGCAAGCCCAAGCACATTGATGAAACTATAGGCTTTGTTGCGCATGATGATGCGCCAGGCGATCTTGAAATAGTTTTTGATCATGGTGTTGGTTCATTGGTTCAATGGTTCATTAGTTCATTGGTGGCATCTTCTCTATTCTATTAGTATATAAAATATGTGCCATTTCAGTAATATGTTGATTGTCAATTAAATAATTAACGAAACCAAATTGCTACTGTACGAATACGAACAATGAGTGTGCGGTTTCGGTGGGTATATGGCCCCCTCTAAATCTCCCCCGGTAGGGGAGACTTTTAAAACCTATCTGCTGCCAATGGCAACGCTTGATAGGATTTTACCCTTTAGCGCAATCGGTAAAGACGGCAGTAAGGGATATATACAAATTTACGCAACTGGATTTAATAATGTACTGACACTGTTTTGTCAGTACATTAAAAGTGGTCAGTAGAATGCGGGGCAGGGTAAATTGATTAAAATTAAAAAGTAATTGTAACCATTCTGGCTCTGCCGCGTCTTATCATTTTAAACCAAAAAACTTTATAATTTAGCTGAATATTAACTGAATCGCTCATGAAAAAGCTTTGTCTTATTCTGCTAACGTTTTGTGCCTCCACGGTATTCGCACAAAAAACATACATCCAGTGCGGAAAATTAATTGACGGCATATCCAACACCGCTCAAACCCAGGTAACTATCGTAGTTGATGGTAAACTGATCACCGATATTCAAAAAGGCTATACCAGCGGTAGCGCTACCGATAAAGTGATCAACCTGCAAAACCAAACCGTAATGCCGGGGCTGATAGATTGCCATGTGCACCTGGAGGAGCAGCACAGTAAAAACTCACTGATAGAAGGTTTTACTTTGACCGACGCAGATATAGCATACAATGCTGCAGTTTACGCTAAGCGAACATTAATGGCCGGCTTTACTACGGTAAGGGACCTGGGAGGCACTGGTGTAAATATCAGTTTGCGCAAGGCGGTGCAGCGGGGCCTTGTTGATGGTCCGCGGATAATTACCGCTGGCAGGGCGATCTCGGCAAGCGGGGGGCACATGGACAATTCGGATGGTTTCAGGGATGATGCCTTCAATCATAAAATGGGGCCTGATGATGGTGTAGCCGATGGCCGTGACGAACTGGTCAAAGCGGTTCGCCTGCAAATTAAGCGGGGATCAAATGTAATCAAGATCGCCTCAACCGGTGGGGTACTCGATCTGAGTGAGAATAGCTCGGGTGCAGAGTTTACTATCGATGAAATAAAGGCCGTTGTAGAAACTGCTAAGGATTACGGTCTTAGAGTTGCCTGCCATGCGCATGGCGCTGAAGGTATCAGGAGAGCTATCCTCGGAGGTGTTACCTCGATAGAGCACGGTACTTTTATGAACGAAGAAGATATGGAGCTGGCTAAAAAATATGGCACCTACCTGGTACCCACCATCATAGCCGGAAAATCGGTAGCTGACTCGGCTAAAATACCCGGATATTTTCCACCGGTGATCGCACGTAAAGCACAGGAAGTAGGGACCCAAATACAAGCCACATTTGGCAGGGCCTATAAAGCAGGCGTTAAGATCGCTTTCGGCACGGATGCCGGGGTATATGCGCATGGTAAAAATTATATCGAATTTCAATACATGGTTGAAGCCGGTATGCCGCCTATGGAAGCTATAAAAGCGGCTACAACCAGCGCCGCCGACCTGCTTGGAATGAGCGATAAGATCGGCAGTATCAGCAAAGGAAAATCTGCCGATATCGTAGCCGTTGACGGCGACCCATTACAGGATATTAAAACAATGAAAAACATAGCCTTCGTGATGAAGGAGGGAAAAACTTATACTAACCAATAATTAACATGATCAACCTACGAATGCTTTCTGCAATTGCCCTGTCGGGCACTATTGCTCTGAGTTTGAACCAGTCGTATGCCCAGGATACGGCTACAAAAGTGAAACAAGACCCATTAATGAAGATCTACCGTGCAACCCCGCCCAAGATCAACGACCTGGTACATACCAAACTGGATGTGCGTTTTGATTATAAAAAACGCTTTATGTATGGCAAGGAGTGGGTTACTTTAAGGCCGCATTTTTACCCCACCGATACCCTGCGCCTGGATGCCAAAGGAATGGACCTGAATAATATTTCGGTGGTAAAAAACGGAAAGAATGTTCCGCTAAAATTTACGTATGATAGTTTAACCGTGGCTATTCAGCTGGACAAGGTGTACCATAACAATGAAACCTATACCCTTTACATTAACTATACTTCGAAACCAAACCTGTTGAAAGCAAAGGGCAGCGCGGCTATTAATGATGCCAAGGGCCTTTACTTCATCAATCCTGATGGCACAGAAAAAGATAAACCCACTCAAATATGGACACAGGGCGAAACTGAAAGTTCATCAGCGTGGTTCCCTACCATTGACAAGCCTGAGCAAAAGACTACCGACGAGATCATCATGACCGTGCCGGTAAAGTACGTTACACTGTCAAACGGTCGCCTGGCTTCGCAAAAATTGAACGGTGATGGCACCCGTACCGATGACTGGAAAATGGAGTTACCCCATTCGCCTTATCTGTTTATGATGGCTGTTGGCGATTTTAAGATCTATCATGATAAATGGCGCAATAAAGAGGTAAACTATTACCTCGAACCAAAATACGCGCCTTATGCCAAAGAAATTTTCGGCATGACGCCTGAACTGATCGAGTTCTATTCAAAAACATTGGGAGTTGATTTCCCATGGAATAAATATTCGCAAATAGTAGTGCGCGATTATGTAAGCGGCGCGATGGAAAACACCTCTGCTACCCTGCATGGCGTATATGTGCAAGGGACACACCGCGAACTGATAGACCGTTATTATGATGCCGGCAGAAGCACCATAGCGCATGAGCTTTTCCACCAGTGGTTTGGCGACTACGTAACCTGCGAAAGCTGGAGCAACCTGACCGTTAACGAATCATTCGCTGATTTTAGCGAGATGCTTTGGGCCGAACATAAATACGGGAAAGACGAAGCCGATGCACATAGCTATGATGCGCTGTCTAATTACCTTGCCGATCCTGAAGCTGCCACTAAGAACCTGGTGCGTTTTCATTATGACGACAAGGAAGATGTTTTTGATGTGGTTACTTATCAAAAAGGCGGTCGCATTTTAAATATGCTGCGCAACTACCTGGGCGATGGCGCTTTCTTTAAAGGATTAAGCATCTATCTTAAAACCAACGCCTTCAAAAATGGCGAAGCACAGCAATTGCGTTTGGCATTGGAAGAAGCCAGCGGGCTCGATCTTAACTGGTTCTTTAACCAATGGTATTATGGTGCAGGGCACCCGGTACTGAACATCAACTATAAGTGGGATGATGCCTCAAAAACAGAAACGGTTTACCTGTCGCAAACCCAGGATGGCCAAACCTTTAAACTGCCAATGGCTGTAGACATTTATGCTGGTGGCAAAAAAGAGCGTCACAAAGTTTGGATGAATGATAAGGCCGACACTTTAATTTTCCACGTGGCTACTAAACCCGACCTGGTAAATGTTGATGGCGACAAAACACTGCTTGCCTTAAAACTCGATACAAGAACAATTGACGAATATGTATTCCAGTATTTTAACGCTCCATTATACCTGGACAGATATGAGGCTATAGATGCTGCCGCAAATAAGCAAACCGAAGCAGGCGGCCGGAAAATTCTGATTGCCGCATTAAAGGACAAATATTACGGTCTGCGTATCAAAGCCATCAAGTCATTGAATATGAAAAATGATGATATTCATAATGCAGCATTACCCATCTTAGCCTCATTAGCGCAAACTGATGAAAATACATTGGTACGCGCTGCCGCCCTCAATGTATTGGCCAAGCTAAAAGCATCCGGCAATATGGATATCTTTAAACAAGCGCTCAGCAGCCAGTCGTACGCTATACAGGGCGCCGCCTTAAACGGTATCAGCCAGCTTGATCCTGCACAGGCCTTGCCTATAGCCCAGGGCCTTGAGAAAGACAATAGTGGCGCGCTTTCACAAGCTATCGTAAGCGTATATGCTGAAAGCGGAAAATCGGCACAATGGCCTTTTATTTATAATAAGTTTATCGATGCAGATATAAGCGGGAAGTTTGCTTTGATCAGGAACTTTGCTAAAATGACTGGTAATGTAGATAGCCCGGCTGATGCGCAGCAAGGGATTGAACAGTTAAAACAGGCGGGCATCAAGTATAAAATATTTGGTGGTGTGGGCCCTTTTATAACAGGCTTATTGAATGACATTAAAGATAAAAGAACTAAACTTGGCGACACCGTTTCTGCAAAAGCAGCTGAAGATGCAGCCAAGGCGGTTTCGGATGCGAAGTAATTGATACTGCTTTTATAAACTATTCAGACTTACGAAGTTTTAAAAACTTCGTAAGTCTTTTTGTTAAGAGACTTTGTTCTCCATTTTAACATTCCCATCCAAAAAATAACAACTTTTAACATTTGATTTTTTTACCTTAGTGTTAAATACCTGTTACCATGAAAAAGACTTTACTATTCATGCTGATCATCGCAGGGTCGACCCAATTAAAAGCGCAGCAACTAACTTTAAAGCCCGCTGATTCACTTCTTTTCAAGTCGCCAAAAAACAGTCTATTAGGTCAATTTAAACTGGATGACAGTAATTTGTTCAAAAATCTTCAACCGGTGGATAAAGCTGGGCAATTAGCTTTGACACAGGGCATGAAAGGCAATGAAATAATTAAACAGCCATTTTACAGCAGGATGCCGGTTGTTAAAACAGACAATAATGTTGACCGTATGCCTATTGCTAAATTAGGCACTGACCCCAATATGCATTATACCATGTTGATCAAAAAAGTACAAGTTGTTGATCCGCTGTCGGTGCAGAAGCCGGTAACACCGTAGGTAAATTCAGGTTAATATTTTTCTAAATACTCTTTTGGATAGTCCGGAATGAATTCGTCGGGGATTTTGGTTTTTCTATAGTCCATGCCGTTTTTCTTCAGAAAATCGACAAGCTCCATTTTCTTTTTATACTCGTCCGATCCCAGGTCAAAACGCCAATATCTCATTGCATCTGTTATATATTTTTTTTCTCCTTCAGGGATTGTTTTATAAAGTACATGTTTGTAATCTGCGCCCTTTTCTATCAAATACATAACTAGATCAGGTTTTGCAGTAAGGCCAACTGCATTACATGCGTACTCTAACGGCACATCGCCATACACACTTACCGCATTGACGTCTGCTCCGGCATCAACCAATATTTTTACATAATCTAAATTACCATTCTGACATGCAATTATTAATGGCGTATAACCCTCTTGCTTCTGCTGATTTTTTTCAGATGCATTAGGATCTCCTCCGTATTTTAACAACAGTTTCAAAAATCTTGGGTCAGCATCTACTCCAGTTATACCGATATTTGCCGATGCCGTTAGGGGCGATTCCCCATGAGAAAGGTCCTGCATATTTGGATCGGCTCCCAACTCCAGGAGTGTTTTAACCGATTGGTAGTTTTTGTTTGTTACCGCTAATGTTAGTAAAGGCTGGCCAAACCTGGGTTCTCTGAAGCGTAATAAACTCTTGTCCTTATTTACCTGTTCTTTTATTTTAGAAGTATCTTCATCCCGCACCGCTTTTGTCAATTCCCAAGCTGGTGTGTTCTGAAATAAACGGTAGTCTCCTCCTAACAGATTTTTCTTATCTACAATTATATCCTTATTGGTGGCCGCTTCAAATTCGCCATAATAATCATCTATCGTTTTTTTCTTTATAACGGGCCACTGATTTTTATCGATACTAAGTTTTTTATCAACCGGCTTATCACCCAAACTTGCGGTCATTGCATCCATACCAGTCAGGTTTATCCATCGCTGATCATACCGTTCTTCATTTATCCTTTCAAAATTCACTACTTTCAGAACTATAATTTTTAAGCTATCTAAATGGTGAAAAGCATACTCATTGATGACCGGTCCAAAATTTTCATTATACGTTTCAGCATTAGCTGTTTTATCTGTACAACGATTAACGTCATACCTTGCCCTTAACTGTGCTAAATAAAACCAATAGCAAGCTTCATTATATTTTTTTTGAGAGAAAAGAAGATTGGATAAGACATACAAAACCGGCGGAGTGTAATTATTTGCATTCCTCTCCACAGAATCTATTAAAGCTGATCTTGAATGATTAGCGTTTGTATCAGCCAGTAGTTGAATAATCCGTATATCATTTGAAAGATTTATTTCTTTATAAACGCCTTTAGGTTCTACCTGGTGCTGAGTGCCTTCTTGAGCGAAGGTTGTTAATCCTATAAATAACAAGGGGAGCAATAAAATTGATCGCATGGTTTAGGAGGTTAGCGCAAGTAAGTTACATCAAAAATCCTTATTCAGCAATTTTTCCAATTCGGCGAAGCTGATATTCATTTTAATGCGGCCCTGTTTGGCGTAGGATATTTCGCCGGTTTCTTCGGAGACGATAATGGCAGTGGCTTCGTTGGTTTCGGTAACGCCGATGCCCGCCCTGTGGCGCAAACCAAACTGCAGGGGCAGGTCGGCTTTATCGGTGAGGGGTAATATACAGCTGGCTGCTTTTATCTTATTTTCGGATATCACTACGGCGCCATCATGCAGCGGGCTGTTCTTTTGAAAGATACTTTCGAGCAGGCGTTTGGATATTTTTGAGTCGAGCACTTCGCAGCTGTTCTGGTAAAATTGCTCATCATAAAATTTGGCAAATACAATGAGCGCACCCGTACGGGTTTGCTTCAGGCTTTTGCAGGCGTCGATAATAGGTTTGATACGGGCGTAGTTGTTTTTCTCCGCATCGGCCTTGCCAAAAAAGTAGCGCCACCATGCCTTGTTGCGCTGCAGGGAAGCATTTTTACCTACCAGGAGCAAGAAACGCCTTATCTCCTGCTGAAAGACGACAATAATGGCTATCAAGCCCACATTGACGAAATTCTCCAAGATCTTAGTGAGCATTTTCATCTGCAATGCCTTCACCACGAAATAAAGTACGTAGATCAAAGCCAGGCCGATAAAAATATTGGCAGCAATGGTACCTCTGATCAAACTGTATAGCTGGTAAATGATAAAAGCCACCAGCAAAATGTCCAGTACATCAAAAACAGTAAAACTCAGGTGACTAAAATCAAACCATTGCATTTAGCGAAGTTAGGATTTTCCGTTAAATAGCCTAAAGAAGACTTACGAAGTTTTTAAACGGCGAAGCCCTCAACGAGACCCATGAAAACAAACACATCCGAGTTAAACTTCGTAAGTCTATTAATTAAGACGATGCCCTCTTTTCGGGAAACAAAAGGGAAGCGATAATACTTACCGATAGTATGCCCAAAATGATCAGCAGGGAATTGCCGGTGGTTAACCCTATCTGGTCGACGTAGTTTGCAGCTAACATTTTTAGGCCGATGAATGCCAGTAATACCGATAATCCAATTTTGAGGTAGTGGAATTTTTCGATAACATTTACCAGCAGGAAAAACATTGACCGGAGCCCCAGGATGGCAAATATGTTGGAGAAAAATACGATGTAAGGATCTTTAGTGATGGAGAAAATAGCGGGTATCGAGTCCACAGCGAAAACCAGGTCGGTAACTTCAATGATCATCAGTACCAGGAAAAGCGGCGTTATCAACCGTCTATGGTCGATCTTTACAAAAAACCTGCCTCCTGCAAACTCCGGGTGCACTGCAAAATATTTGGAAGCAAATTTTACTATTTTATGATTTTCGGGATCTATCTCATCATCATCGTTACGGTTAATAAACATCATCACACCCGTGTAAACCAGGAACGCGCCAAACAGGTACAATATCCAGTGGAACTCTGCAATAAGCGTTGCACCCAAAAATATGAACAGGAAACGCATGATGATAGCGCCGATGATACCCCACAGCAGTACTTTGTGGTAATACTTAGGATTCACCGCGAAGGCAGTAAATATCAGCACCATCACAAATATATTATCAACCGACAGCGCATACTCTACCACATACCCGCTGATGAATTCGAGCCCCAGGTTTTGCCGGTACAGGCTCAGGCTGCCTGCCAGATCGCCGGGGATCAATTTAAGGTGATGGAAATTTTTAACATTGACATCCTGCAGCGCGGCAAAGCTATCAATATGGTGCAGCAGATGACCGAAGCGTAAAATAAGCGCATAAAAAATTAACGCCAGCGATACCCAAACCGCACTCATGATACCGGCTTGTTTCATACTCACTGGCTTGTCCGATTTGCCGAACAATCCCAGGTCAATAGCCATCATGGCCAGGATAAACACGATGAAGCCGCTTATAAAGATCAGTTCGTTTGGCATTATTTATTCCTTTCGGTAGTAAATCGCACTAATTGTTCCAAACTGGTGCGTGAGTCGCTTGGCGGGAAGGAGTTCAATATTTTAAATGCTTCATCCTGGTAAATTTTCATCTGGGTTTCGGCATATTGCAAGCCACCGGATTCATTTACAAAGCTGATGATCTCTCTTATTTTCTTAGGGTCGTCATTATGATTTTTAACCAGGTTGATGATCCTTTTTCTTTCGGACGAGCCAGTATTGTTCAGCGAATAGATCAGTGGCAGGGTCACCTTCTTTTCTTTAATATCTATGCCCAAAGGTTTACCTACATCGTCCGTCCCAAAATCAAACATATCATCTTTGATCTGGAAAGCGATGCCTATCTTCTCGCCAAACAACCGCATTTTTTCAATGGTCTCGTCATCGGCCCCGGCCGATGCAGCCCCGCAGGCACAGCAGGACGCGATAAGCGATGCCGTTTTTTGCCTGATCACTTCGTAATAGATAGGCTCATCCACATCCATCCGTCTCACTTTTTCCACCTGCAGCAGTTCGCCCTCGCTCATCTGCTTTACCGCTTCTGATACTATTTTCAACAGCTTAAAGTCGCCGTTATCAATAGAAAGTAATAACCCTTTTGATAGCAGGTAGTCGCCAACCAGTACGGCTATTTTGTTTTTCCATAAAGCATTGATAGAGAAAAATCCCCGGCGCTGGTAGGAATTATCCACCACATCATCATGTACCAAAGTGGCAGTGTGCAATAGTTCGACCAAAGCCGCGCCGCGGTGGGTTGAATCATTGATGCCGCCGCAAATACTGGCGGAGAAGAATACAAACATCGGCCTGATCTGCTTCCCTTTGCGTTTTACGATGTAATGGGTAATACGATCAAGCAGTGGCACCGAGCTTTTCATCGAGGCTTCAAACCTCTCTTCAAAAGCATCAATATCGGCGGCAATAGGTTTTTTGATCTCGTTGATGCTCAGCATTGAAACTAAACAAGTTTTTATATATGTTTTTTACCTGATTGGCAAACCGTAGCAAACATAGTGTAAAAATATTTATCTGGGATATACCCGCAACTTTTTGGTTACAATTAAACCTACTTGAAAATTTAAATTCTATCATTAAAACAACAGAAATATAAATAAAAACAGAAAATATCATGAAGATCAAAATATTAGGAGGCGTATTAATAGCTGCTTTAGCTTTTACCTCAGTTGCACAGGCACAAACACATACCCCGGTAATTAATCACAGGGAGCACAGGCAAGAACGCCGTATAAACCAGGGCGTGCGCAGCGGCGAGCTGACCCGAAACGAGGCACATCACCTGCGTAACGATGAAAGAAAAATAGGCCGTAACGAACGCATGGCAAAAGCAGATGGCAGGGTTAGCCGTGCCGAAAGAAGGAATTTGCGCCACGAGGAAAATCGCACCAGTCGTGCCATTTACCGTGATAAGCATAATGACCGTGTAAGAGGATAATTGTGAGTTGATTTGTAGTTTTCAATATGGCGTCCCGGTAGTGTGAACCGGGGCGTTTTTTTGAAAGACCTGTTATAATTCAATTACCAACAACCCAATTAATTTATTAATTCGAAATCAATTTGAGGATCATATATCAGCTTTATATTTCTTAAATATTTACTCACAACAACTTATAGCCAACATCTAAATCATTACCTATGAAAAAGCAAATTCTTATCGCATTCTTATTGCTGTGTTCTGCATCATTGATCAAAGCACAGGACATTAAAAAATCACAACCCGATAGTCTTATTAAGATTATTCCTTTCGGTGAGGGCAAACATACCTCGTATCTCTATACCATAGGTGGCAAACTGCAAACCCGCGAGGATGTTCTTATTAGGCTGATGCGTTATGCGCCATCAGCAGTAGAAGGATCCAAGGCTAAAACTGAGGCTACCTGGGGCTATGTTTCATGGGGAGGAACCGGTTTATCGCTTATTGCCGCAACAATTGTATATGCAACTCATAATAGCCATGTGGGAGAAACCGTCGGCATAGTTAATGGTCAGACTGCTTTTATTTACCAGCATCATAGCTTAGCGGGAGCATATATTTTAACCGGTATTGCAACCGGGTTTTTAACGTCTGCAATCATTAATCTTGTAAACGCGAGGAAGCATGCCGATAAGGCGTTGGAATTATACAATGAGCAATATCAATAATTGCGTTGCCGGCAGGTGGATTTGATATTCCATACAAAAAGCACACTCCTTATTGGCTATACGGGCAAATATTTTACCTTTGCAGTCCAATTTCCCCGGAGAGGTGTCTGAGTGGTCGAAAGAGCACGCCTGGAAAGTGTGTATACTTCAAAAGGGTATCGAGGGTTCGAATCCCTCCCTCTCCGCAAATTTCAATAACAAAGCACACTAAAAGCCTGCAAATCAAATGATTGCAGGCTTAATTTTGTTTCAATTTTTAATGTCAAAACATTATGAAAACTAATTTCAGCTTGCTTTTTATTTAAAAAAGTCCAAAAACTATCAAAGCTACTTAGTGCCGATCTACCTACGTATCACCGCAAACGACCAATATTCCGAAACTACATCAGGCCGGGAGTGTGAACCTGCTATATGGAATAGCATTGCAGGACGGCTAAAAGGAACTAAGGCAAAAACCATATCTTTTAATGCCTATCTCGATGATCTGCAATGTACCGATCCAACAAGATCTTAGTTTATACCATGTTCTTTTAAAAAAGCCACTACTTTAACTTTCTTTTGATCCTTTTCCGATCCAGGTGGGAACCGCCAGCTTTTCAAAGCTTGCATTATATAGAGTGACGAACGCTTTTTGTGTAATCCGGGCATGTCTATTGCAGGATATGTTGCCATTGGACTTCTAAAGTCCGCCCCTTTTTCTAATAAATAGATCACGATATCTGGATTTTTTGAAATTATTGCAGAATAAAGGGCGTTCCCACCAAATTCGTTTCGATAATTTATGTTCGCACCCGCTTCAACCAATATTTCAACATAGTCAAAAATGCCATTTGAGCATGCGTTCAGCAAAGGGGTTTCTCTGGTGCTGTTTCCGGAACTTCTGGGTGTGCCTTCGACAGCATTGGGGTCACCGCCATGTAGTAACATCAATTTCAGATAGCGCACATCAGAACCGCCTGAAATTTCATTATATATTTTTGCGGACTCCATCATAGGTGAACTACCATCATAGTTATCTTGTAAGTTTGGATCTGCTCCTAAGTCAAGCAAAGTTTTTGTGGATACTATTTTCTGGTTCTTTACTGCTAGTTGTAGTAAAGTTTGTCCAAATTTCGATTCCCTAAAGTTTATTAAACTGTGATTTTCATCTATTTCTTTTTTAATGTCGCTAACATTTTCATCATCGGTAGCTTTGGCCAAATTCCAGGCAATTGTTCCTTGAAAAAGCTTAAAGTCAAATCCATTTAAATCTTTCCTATTTACTGAGGTATCCATATGACCGCAACTGGTCAATAAAAATACCATTATTACAATACTATTCATTCTTTTATCTATTACCATTAATGCTTTAATAAATCAATAAAATTCTGGATATCGTGTCCATCTAAAAGCTGGTGCAGCGTTTTAGGATATACCGGTATTATGCTTCCTTGTGCTGTATTGGTAAGTGGCCAAAACATGTTTTGAGCATGGTTTACAGGATCGGATGTCATTACATAAGCTTTTACTCTATTAAAATCGCTATTTGATAACCCATATCTTAACATCGTTATATAGGATATACCAGCGGCATTGAAAGTGACAGCATTGTCACCTGTAATAGCTGAACTTAATGCTGCAAGCCCTCCGCCTAATGAATGACCTGTAAATGTTAGTGAAGCGTCTTGTAATTTGGCCCAATCGCTAATAAGCGGAGCATTTTTAGCAGCTATATCATATTGTGTAGACGATCCAACCAATTGTGTTAAGTCATTTCCCCAAGACGTCCAGTCACGAGACCCTGCAAATCCGACAACATAAGAAGTTGTTCCATCATCTTCAACTTTCCAAAACAATTTAGAATAAAATGAAGAACCGACGTCTTCCCATCTCACATCAGGAATAAGACCTGAATGATCGCTAAGATTTATTATTCGCCAACCATCTAAATTTCCACCCTTCCAATCTGGATAAGATGCTTTTGACATTAATGCAGCCTGATAACCTGTAGGTCCGTGCTTCCTTCCTTTTAAAAGACCATAGGTAACCCCCGAAGCATTGTTCCTTGAAGCGTCATATGCTTCAGCATCCATTGACCCCCCTTCATAATCAGCTGAGCCTACGTCCATCATTCCATCCGGGTCAATATTTCTTATGGGATTGTTCTCAACATAATTATAGGTTGAAAATCGTTTGTTGGATTCTGCCATAGGATCTGCACTAGTCCACCTTGCGATCACCGGGTCATAGAACCTTGCGCCATAATCGTATTGATTAGTTTCTGTTTGTTCCTCTTTACCGTTATATTTATATTGGTTACCCGGGGAAGGGCTGTATGAATTACCCGGATTCATCTCCATACCGAAAGCATAGTAATCCTGAACTTGAATGACCGTGCCATCATCCTTAAAAGCTACCCTCGTATTCCCAAGATGATCTTTTAAATAATACTCAAAACTATAGGAACTTCCGTTTGGGATCGCTCTACCCTCTTCTGTAGAAATAAATTCTATTACGCCATTGTTATATTCAATGCCAGATATGTAATCCCTGGTGATCCCACCTGATATCTTTTCAAGTTTACTGCCATTCCCATCATACAAATAATTAATATTACCATTGGTACGACTTACCATGATCGGTAGGTTCAATAAATTGAAGCTGATGTTGGTAATTTTATTTTTTGTATCACTGATAACATTGCCGTTGATATCATACCCATAGCTACTGCTTTGCAAAGCTGTTCCGACATCACTAATACTGTACAGCCGGTTACCAGCACCCTGACTGGTATAATCATAAGTAAAATTATTAAGATATGAGCCTGTAGTTACACTATTATTACGCTGTAAACTGGTAATATTTCCCAAGGCATCATAATTTACAAGTTCATTAAATTTACCTACTGCCATGGGAGTCGTATATGTTGCAAGGGTTAATCTGTTCAACGGGTCATAATTATAACTAAAGCTTTGCAATGATTGAAATAAACCAAGACCTGGAGGTACCATTGCCTGCCAAACCACACCCGATATATTGCCGTTATAGGCAGGAGTAGGTCCGTCATTATATTGTATTTGCTCTCCAAATAATTCTGTGGGACTAACCGTACCAGGATTATTGATCTTATTTAACCACCCTCTCTCATTATAAGCATAATCAATTTCCTGCAAAAATCCGTTTCCGGTATTATGCAAATGTTTCGTTAAAGGTTGACCGATCTCATTGTAATCTATTTGTGATAATAATATTTGCACACCTGCATTAATTTGTTCCAGCGTTTGTTTTTTTCTTCCATACTGATCATAAATATAAGTGTTATTAATAATAACAACGGGGGATGTAGTATTCGTGGTATTATGATGCTGCCTTGAAGTTGAGGCTATCTGGTTATCAAAGTTATAAGTGTTTATCTCCTCGTCATAATTATAAATGCTTGAGTTCGCTGCTAAATAGTGTTGTTTATATGTTTGCGTTACCCGACCAAGATCATCATAATAATTAACAGTCCAAAGCATGACGGGTGTCGTGTTTCCGATGGTGTTCAATACGACCGTTTTTGTAGCGGTAGATAAACCAGAGGTCATGATACTTGATCCGGCAGGAGTACTGAATGTTGATGGCTTACCTGGGAAATTATAATCATCATAGTAGTTTATATTGAGGACCGTTCCCTGCGGGTTAATAGCACTATAGCCTGTAGCAGTTGTATTATCGCGGGATAACCAAAGCGTTGTTTGTGAATTGGCCCAATTGATCAGCCATTGATATAAAGTCAAATTTGGCGTCCCCACATTATTATCACCAGCACTACCCGGCGCTCCGCTGGACGACCATATTCCTGTAATGGCCAGCCGTTGCTGAACATCATATTGCATATAGGTCCAGACCTGTGGGGTCTGATTGCGCTGATTGGCATCCTGGGTGAATATAGGCTGATCTAAACTATTATAAACTATAAATTGCCATCCTTTGCCCGGAATTTTCTTTTGGACAGCGCGATGGCGCTGATCATAGTGATATCCATACATATAATTTAAAAACAGCGCATCTGTTTCAACAAAGCTCGATGGATAACTTGGTATTGAAGCATTAGTAGAAGATGGTATTGGAGGGATAACATAAGTTAAATTATCCTGATCATCATAAACATAAGAAGTGGCCAAGACAATACTCCCATTCTTTACTATTCTGCAAACGATATGCCCCTGCATATCTTTGTATAAGATCGTGTTGTTTCCATTCTCGTCAGTAGTGGTTGTTTTGTTTAATTCACCGGCGGGGTATGCCACGGCACCTGTTGCCCCATTTCCATTAGTATTTATGCTCCAAAGAGTGACCTCAGATTGGTTAGTACCATATGACATCTTTACAGTGTGCCCACTACCCGTAATTCCACTGCTGGCTGGTTGCCACACATCACCGGGGGCGCCGATCTCAATAGGCCGGTTCAAAGAAGATGGTTCAAAAATAGTTTGGGAATAAGGCGCATCTGTCCTTATGATACCATTTGATTGCTCAGTTCCTGTAGATCCGGCAGGATCATAAAAACCAGACTGACCTGAGTTGGCAAGCAACGCTGTAGCACGATAAGAACCTGTTGGACTTACCCCATCGGTATAAGGTAAATATTTTAAAACCTCTCTACCAACAGGATCATACGCGACTGGTTGTATCACATCATTGCCAACTGGCGATTGTTTATTCAGAACGGTTTGTATAGGCCTATCTAATCCGTCAAAATATTGGATCGTTTGATTGACATCACAAACCCCCATACCAGCAATTTGAGCATCAGTGATCGCAGAAGTGATCCCAGGTTCCCGAAAAACACTTGCTGTAATATAATTCATTGCAGTCGAAGGCGCGCTGTTTAGCTGGTAACAATCACTTACTGCAACGGTACTTATGCTGCTATAGGCAGTTACACCATTACTTGTAACACCTAATCTATAATAGATAGTATTGTTCGCTGTACCCGGGTTAAATGTACCGGAATTCGGGCCTGCCGCAACGGCATTCCAGTCATTATTATTGTCGGGCGAACTCTGCCATTGGTAAACCAAAGAGCCGTTCCCGCCTGTAGCGGTACCAACTATAGGATTTAATTGCGCTCCCGATAATACTGACTGTATCGTTGGTTTGAGACTACTAACAACAAGTTGCGGATAAACGATGACTGTGGCCACATTTGTTGTCAACGTGGTGGTAGTACCGGAAGATGATGCACTCATTACACCTGCTGTTTTGACTGCAGCCGCTCCTCCGCCTCCTCCTGGTCCTGTACCAGTGTCCTGCCGCTGGAAGTAAGTGGTAACTGTTAACGCTGGTGGAGAATAAGATGCCAATGTGGCTGCTGTTCCAGGGATCGCTGAAAATGGGCCGGTGTTGCTAACCGTGGAGCTTGTCCATTGATACGTATAGGAACCTGTTCCGCCGGTCATAGCTGTTGTCGTTAAGATTGGTTGTGTCCCATAATTAATGGTTTGGCTTGATGGGCTGATGACGCCCGCAACAAGCGGGGTCAAACCAGCAGTGACGCTTACCGATTTTGATTGTGAGGCTCCTGATCCGTTAGCATTCACACCATGCACCAATATAGTTGCAGTTCCACTGTAAGATGTCGCCCAGGTTACACTTGCTGATGTAAAGCCTCCCGATATCGTTCCGGCTGATGAAGGCGTCAATGTCCATACCGAACTGGTGGCATTACTACCGGCGGTAGCTGTGTAACTGGATGTGGTGCCCCCTGTCGCCGAACTCGGGCCGCTGATAGCGCCAGGTGCGCCGGGTGCGCCCGATACTACATTAGTATGAACCTGAGCACTTACCCGAGATAACGCAAAGCTTAGCAACAAACAAACTAGTGCCATTGAAGCAGATCGTAATGCGATAAACCTTTCGCCTTCTTTTACTATCGATCCGTTCGGCATTAACTGATCTTGATTATTAAGTTTCATTGTGATATTCTTAGGTAAGTAGGTTAACTATTGCCCCTGATAATGATAGGTAAGATGTTTAATTACATTTCCGTTTTGATCTTTAATATTAATTAAACGTTGAAAGTTGTCATATTCATAATAACTGCTTTGCCCCTTGGGATCAGTAGAACTGGTCATCCCTATTCCCGGAATGTAGGTGTACGTACTCATCAAAGCATCGACCGGATAAAGCCTTAATTCATCTATAAGGCCTAAATTGGCATTAAGTTGAACATTGCTCGTTCCGGCTATTTTATGCGTGTAAAAGGTCCAGCCGTTTATTGTTGAACCCTGAGTTATAATATTTGAGGATAATGCACCTGAAGTATTCGTTATTGAAACCGCTGAAGTCGCTTGCTTAACCCAATAAGAGATGATGTAGGTTTTGGCTGCATTTAAATTAGCATCGCTAATTGTTCCCGATGTAAACTCGTAACATTTGCTGCCGGTTGGTGAAGGATAATTTATTTCAAAGCCTGATGTTGTATCGTATGTCCAGCCACCTGTGCCATCAGCTTCAAATGATGTGTATGCTACATCTGATTGACCAGCATTGGTTATTTTGGCAATTGGATATTGGTTGTTATAGTCCCATATACAAACGTTAGTCGACCCACTGACCCGGTGTTCCTGCAATAAATTCCCATTGCCATCATAGCTATCAAAAGATAAATAAGGCTGATAACTTGAATCCATTGTTTGCCCGTCATTAATAACAACGGGGGTGAAATTTGTATTCCCTCCTTTGAATTCGGAACGATAAATTACATCGGGTAAACGGTTTACAATTTTATATGTATTTAGAACTGCGTCAGTAACCCTTGGATTGCTGCCATCTGTGTTTTTTCTCAGCGTATACTCTTCGATCACCGGGTTAATAATGTTATCTTGTTGCATAGAATTTATTGCAATTGAATTGGAGTTATACATATTATTTGTTATACCGGTATAATCCGTCGGGTAGGTAATATATTTGTCGATCAGGTCACCTTTACTTGTTGTGGTTTCAATGAAACTTGGATTCATGCAGGTTATTGAATATTTGTAATTTGTCAAGTTCGTTGTAAAAGTCCCTGTATTATTACTATCATATATTTTTACTGTCTTACCGCTTAAGACTTTGGCTATACTGGTGATAATTGGGTATTGTGCGATATGATCATAATATGTCAATTTTTCATTTGGGGTCGTGCATAGATTTAACCACAAATGATAGTTTGATGCTTCACGATCGATTAGTCCTAACACATACCGAGGAGCATGATTCATGGGTGTATAAAGAGTATAGCTATAATCTTCTTCTGAAACCGGATTGCCATTTTGATTAAATATGGTTTTTGACAATATTGTACCACGGTTCCAATCGTAGTTCAAACTTGGAGCGAAGGGGAAGCCCCAGGGATCTGTATTTAATCCTGTCGCATCCATAAATTGAGTATTACAAGTGGACGGCGGAAGATGGGTGTTTGCCTGGTCTATTATTAACGGGGTTGGCACTTCAAATAGATGATCAGCATCACTCATATCGCCGTACTGTCCTGGAGTGTTATATTTAGTTACTGTTTTTCCATTCATATTGATGGATTCCGCAATTTCTGAATATCCTACATTTATTCCATCAAACCCACTCATAGTGTATTGTGGGACATTACCTATTACAAGGTTGTGATTATAATAAGTAATAGTGCCGGGATCAAACTCCGTAATTTGTCCGTTTTGATTATTTGCGCTCAAATTTTCCGTATAAGCATAATTCGGCAAGTTAAATAGTACTCCACTGGATACGGTGGGACTAGCTGATTGCATATAGGTATATTGTTTAACCATATTGTTAGCTATGCTTATACCGTCAAAGGTTGTACTCTGCTTGAGTCTTAACCCACCGCCGACATAATTTTGACCTTCATAATTAAACTGGTTAGATTCAAACTGAAATGAGACGGTTCCTCCGGTCGGATATTGAATTTTATTTAACGTACCTGATAGTATCGCTGTAGGATCGGTATTTCTATTGGCTCCAGAAATTGTAAAGACGGGATCATTTGGATCCGGTGAGAGTAGTGGTAAAACTGAGAGATGATCTTGCCGGTCATAGTTAGGATAGACATAAATAGTGGGTATAATACTGGTAAGAAGTGTACCATCCGAGCCATTATTGTTGAAGAAACCCCAAAAGTCTTGTTGGGATGATAGCCTGTTTGGCAATGGGGGAATATTATCATTGCTATTATATCCATTATAAAAAAATTGGTAGGCCGGCTTATAATTCAATCCATCAGAGCTTCTTTCTGTTACATTGTTCAGCATTAGGCGCATATAATCACTGCTTCCTGTACTGGGCGGATTGGGGCTCTGTAGATAATTGTAATTAAAATCAAATTCCTTTATTAAACTTTGATTTCCTGATTTATCTTTTGAAAAAATGCGAACAGCGGTCAAAGCGCTGGAGCCTGTATGATCCTGTCTCGCTAAGTTACCATCAAAGTAAACAGTAAAATCATCGCCTACTATGCTGGACAATCGTAAACCGGTAATATAATTATACGAAGTAGTCGAAGTGGGCGCTCCAGTCTGAGGAACGCCGTTAAATCCACTTGTTTCTACCGTGGATGGAAGTGTATTTCCAGTATTTTCTGTTGTATAATTAAAGTGAATTATTTTGCCCGACACAGTAGTTATCGTGGATAAATACCATGAGGAGTTAAATGTTACATCACTGTAACTCGTTTCAGATAAACCGGCGGTGTCACCAAAGTTGCTTGCAGATTGTATGGTTGAATGCAACCAGGTGCTTTCAGGCTGATCAAATAAATATTGATTGCCTTCTTCATCTACTATGGTAAAAGATCGCAGCCAATCAGTATTTTCATAGGGTTCATTTCTAGCTTGCAGATAACCACTATTTAAAAGATAACTGATTTTAAGGTCGGTTTGAGGAATTTGTAATATCTGATGCTGATCTGGCGCAACTGTACCACAATTAGTAACGGGGTCTGTTCCCTGACTAAATACAAATTTACCTACGTGACCGTTAAAGTTAAAATAAAACAGATCTGGCTCCATATCCGTATTCCTTCTTCGTAGAAAAAGCAAGTCAGTTGATGTATGTTGTGAACCAGTATTAAATCCCCCCTGTTGGGGAATAATATTAAATAGACAATTAGGGTCGGTCAAAGGAACTGGATTTTGCAAAGTACCCCAATTAATACTACTATGCATCGTATTAATATCGGTGACGCTTTTATTGTAGTTTCTAAACAAAAATCCTACTCCAACGCCCTCACCTGCTGGTCCAAAATTCTGCGAATCCTCGTCATCAGGCACCCCTTTTACTTGCCGCGTAATTAAACCACCGGCATTAAAGCTCCAAACCAACCCAACTGGCTACATCATCAACTTTAATACCCGAAGCATTATAACTTAAGCTAATTGGAAGCTTATATCCACCTTCATTGATCTCATAAAGCGGAATGTTGATCTCGGGTACTCCTGTAAAATTCCCCACCGGGTAATTAGCATATACCCCTAGCGAGGCTGCATTGGGTGAAGGGGTGCCAATTGATGGCAAATGCGAAAACTGGAAATCAGATGACTGATCCGCAGTAATTTGTGCTTTACCTTGGTTTTTAAAGAGGAATAAAATAATTAACAGAGATAAGGTTTTATAAATATTCATGTTGCATGTGAAAGTAGTTAACCACGAGAAGAAGATACGGGTTGGGCACTTCAAGTTCGCAGTTTACTTTTATTAATTGTTGATCTGTGATCCCAGGTTATGTAGTTAAAATCTTGTGTGTTTTAATACAACAATTTGATCTTATATTTATTACCAAAAGCAGAATTGAGGAATTCTCATGATTGTGATTATTTAGGTCTAAGTTTTAATATTGTTTAGGAAGTATTTTTGTACTGGAATGCTTAATTAAGCATTCCAGTACAAGTATAAAAGAATAGCCGTACAGTAATATTAATTTGATATTATTATATTATTAATATTTACTACAGGATTATATTATTAATATTTACTACAGGCTATGGTATTACGTGGTTGATACTGATAAACCTTATTATCAATGGTCAGAAAGAGTACTAGCGGCCATAGAATTTATGAATTATGAAGAAAGTGACCTTGATTTGCAATTGATCTGTATTTGAAAAGTGGTGAGTAATTCGGACAGCAAGAATTAAATTCCACATAACATATTTAATATTAGACTGGTTTTCAACTTTCGTTGAAGCCTCCCTCTCCGCCTTCGCCCGCCGAAGCGGGCTACGGCGGATAAATCCGCCAGTAGGTCGCGTAGGATGGTCGCTTGCTAATTGCAACACATAAAGCATAAGCCTGGTGAAATATTTCACCAGGCTTATCTTATATTGGTACCCGACGTGGCATTACGTTTACATCCTTGAACTTAATAATAGCAAACATTATGTTAGCTGCACAGCAAACCTCCAAGAAAGATATTTGCGTACCCGTGCTTAAAACAAAAAAGATGTTGCGCGATACGGTAAAATGTTGAGTTGATGCACCCTTCAAACAGAGCAGCGCCCCTGCGATAGCCCCTGCATGGATAGAGGACAATTCAATCTCAAACTATTTTTTGTGTTAAACTGAGAAGTGAGTGTTCTCATTGGTGGAGATACTGGGTTATTTGGAACAGGGTAAGGGTAGCTACTGGAAAATGATTAGGTAAATAACTGTATTAATTACTTTTAATAGGTTTTAATAAGGAATAACATTAACATTGTTTTTACCAATGTAAACAATCTGCCAGCAAGCAGCGGAACTATTATGTTAAAGCTTTTATTGAGATATCAAGTGCTTTTTTTAGCGCTTTTTTTGTGCATAACAGAATTTACAAATGCACAAACTATTGTCCCAATTAGTGATACTGCCAAACAACATATATTCAGATATACCGAGATCAGCTTTCTGGAAGATACAACGGCACGTCTTTCTTTTGACCAGTTAAGATTGCCGACCATTTTGCAAAAATTTAAGCTTAATAAAACAGCAACCCCGGTTACTTATCATCCTACTTCAGCTTATTGGTACCGGATCACCATTAAACATAATCCCGATAGCAAAAACAATTGGATACTCGAATTTTTCGACCAAACAATAGATAGCATTACCGTCTATTCGCCTGATAAAAACAACCAATATGTGGCTATCTTACTTGGAAGCGATAGGCCATTTACCGCAAGGCTTTACCAGCATAAAAATTTTAGTTTTGGTCTTAACAATACTCTTTCGGGCGACAAAACCTATTATATCCGCATCAAATCGCACCAATCTGTAAATGCCATCATTGTGCTGCGTTCAGTAAGCTGGTTTATCAGCTACGCACTGGAGGAATATCTTTTATTCGGTATTTTTTATGGGATGATCCTGGTATTCGGGCTTTACAACCTCATCATGTTTGTTGCCATGCGGCAAAGGCAATACCTGTATTATATTGTTTATAATTTAAGCATAG
>JABDFM010000042.1:28834-29081 GCA_013286565.1 Bacteroidota bacterium | reverse complement strand
ATGGATATTGTTGGTTTACTACATCAAAAAGGTAAACTGACAAAGGACGAATTGGGTTTGATAGAAGTACTGGATTACTCGTCCTATGCGGCGGTTGACCGTAAAAGGATCGTAAAAACCGTAGATTTGATAAAAACCGAAAAGATCAAGAATAAAAAGGTTAAAATTGAAATTGCAAGGTAACACCCTTAAAAATAGAAGCTGATGAGCAATAATGATATAATGAAAAAGCTGCGCGTGGCGCTTA
>JABDFM010000042.1:0-28824 GCA_013286565.1 Bacteroidota bacterium | reverse complement strand
CGCTTAAGCTCAGGGATGATGATATTGTTCACATTTGCAGCCTGGTAGATTTCGCAACTACCAAAACCGAGCTTGGCGCGATCTTTCGCGATAAAGAGCATCCGAATTTTAAGCCCTGCGGCGACCAACTGCTGCGTAATTTCCTGAACGGGCTGATTGTTTACAAGCGTGGGCCGATGGAGAGAAAACCAGCTCAAAAGGAGCAGGGCGAGTAAATGCTGGATATTTTATTCAGGGACGAACACCTGATCGCTATTAACAAACCGCACGGGTTACTGGTACACCGCTCATCCATAGCTGCCGATGTTGAAGAGTTTGCCCTGCAATTACTGCGCGACCAAACAGGACAGTGGGTAAACCCGGTACACCGTCTCGACCGCAAAACAGGTGGTGTGCTGTTATTTGCGTTTAATAAGCAGATTGAGGCCGCCATGCAAAAGCAATTTGCAGAAAACCTTGTGAAAAAGAAATACCTGGCCATCGTACGCGGCTACACCCCCGACCAGGAAGATATCGATTACCCATTAAGAAAAGAAAACGGCACGTTACAGGAGGCATTTACCTCGTACCGTACTTTAAAACAGGCGGAATTGGACATTCCTCTTGGTAATCATCCATCATCAAGGTATTCATTGGTGGAAGCTACGCCTTCAACCGGGCGCATGCACCAATTAAGAAAGCATTTCAGCCACATCTTTCACCCCATCATCGGCGACCGTACACATGGCTGCAATAAGCAAAACAGGCTATTTAAAGAGAAGTGGCAGATGGATACGATGTTGCTGCATGCTTCATCAGTAACCTTTAACCATCCCATCACAAATGAAATTTTGGTTATTGAAGCGCCTTTGCAGGAAGAGTTTTTGAGGGTGATGGAGTTGATGGAATGGTAGCCTACATGCACAAGGGACTAATGCCCCGGCCCTTCCTTCTGTATCAACTTATATCTGCCGCTTTTTATCAACCTTTCCTGCTCGGCAGAAAAAGGCACCCTACCTCCAAAATCCTGCACCCAGTAGTGATTAACTTCGGCAACGCCGATCTCTTTAAAGGCAGGGTTCATCAGGTTTCTGCAATGCCCCGGGCTTTTCAGCCAGCCGTCCATTACTTCGGCTATAGTCATTTGTCCCTGTGCTATGTTCTCGCCTACAGTATAGTTTTTATATCCTTTATAATCGTATCCAATAGCAATAGCACGATCTGACATGCTGCGCCCATCCTTACTGGTATGGCTGAAATAGCTAAGATTAGACATATCCTGTGCATGTTCCTGTGCGGCATCTTCTAACTGATTATTCCATATTATAGGCGGGGCAGGCGGCATATAGACATTCCCGCAGTTGCATCCTTTTTGCCTTGCCAAATTGATACGCTCTAAAAACTCTTTTTTAAACTGTCTTTCGTTATGTTGGGGAGGGTAAACAGGGATACAGGACAAAAAAATGAGCAATACGCCAATTGCTCCCAAATAGAATATTTTCATATCAGTAAGACGTTTAATTGAAAGCTTAGTTTAATCAATTTTATTACTTGAAATGAGTAATATATCAGTGATTGTGTTTAGTTCTTGCCCGCCAAAAACCAGGGCGTTTGCGCTTGTACAGCAAAAACAAGATCAGGGAAATCAGTATGACGATAATTAATAAGATTACAACGAAGCTATTTTTTTGGAAAAGCTGCTTCTGTAAGGCTTTCTGCTGCTGATCGTATAAAGTTTTTTTTTGACCTGCATTTCAGAGTCATTACTATTTATTTCGGCCATTAACCGGGCTTCTTCATCCCTTTTTATACTGTCGTCAATTGCATGGGATCTTTTTAGTGCAGCATCGGCTTTTGGATAATTTTTAGTCTTATTGTAATACAAGGCATAGTTTAACTGGACTTTGGATTCCAATTGAGGATAATGATTTTTAGAAGATAATGTAAGGGCCTCATTCAAATCAGCCAGGGCCAGGTTATAATCTTTAATATCTGTTTTTATAGATGCCAGTTCGAGCAGGGAAGTGATGATATTTGGATTGTCATTTTTAGCACGTGACAGCGTATTTGACTGTAATATAAACCATTTAGCCTGCGGATACTTGTGCTGTGCATGATATATTTTAGTTAGCTTATCAAAGCTAAGCCTAAGACCAATGGTATCATTATACTTTGCGTAGAGGTGAATTGCCGTTATCGTATTGCTGATGGCTGCGTTCTGATAGGCCAACCGTGTTTTTTTATTAGCTACCGTATCATGTTTTAAATATTCGGTGGCTATCTGTGTATATAAAGGAGCTTTAAGTGAATCTTTGGTAGTTTTCAATTGCAGCCTCAGGCTGTCAATGCTGTTTTTGGTGAGTTGGAAACGACGCTTTAAACTGTCGGTATCATCACCGGCAGCAAAAAGTTTGCATGAACAAAGTATAAATAGAATAAAAGGTACCAGTTTCTTCATATTAGATAACACATAGGATATTGAAATGCTTTAATGTTATATCAAACTCCATACCTCAATGTTTACGAAGTATATTTAGATTGGTTTTTAATGATAATACTTGGTTCAAACAGTAATATGGGGAAAAAATAAAATCATTCTGTGTGTTTTTTATAATATATAAACCTTTATTAGTATGGTAATTAGTACAATAAATTCCCCAAATACATTATTTCACCAGGTTTTCATAATTATCGATAAACCTGGTGAACCACGCTGATCTTGAATAAATAAGATTAAACAGAGTGATACCGGTTATAGCGCACAATATGCCTGCAAGCACATCCACAATGTAATGATGGCTTGCATAAACTGCAGAAAACCAAATCCCAACCATCACCAGCCCAAAAAACATATTAACCAGGCCCAGCCTGTTTTTTAATCCGTAGTATAAAACGATCACCGGGTAGGAGGAATGTAATGACGGCATAGCCGCAAAAACATTTGATCCTTTGGCATAAATAGATTTAAATATGCCAGCATGGAAGTAATTATCGAACCGGGCTAACCCGGCTGTATTCCCCGGCGTACCAGGATGAAAAACGAAGCCATTAAGCTGAACATACCAGGGCGGAGCAGCAGGGTAGAGGTAATACACCACAAACCCTAATAAATTAACCAAAACAAATGTCAACGAAAATAACAGGAACTGTCTCCTGTTTTTAAAGAACAGGAATGCGGCAAAGGCCAACGGTACAGGTATCCAGCATAAATAAAATATGCCCGAAATGATATCTAAAAATGTAATGGAGTTTAATTTCCAATATTCATTCGGGGTTACTATTTTATTCTGAAAATGGATACCAAAAAGGTGCTTTTCGAAATTATAAAGGTCGGCAATGTGAACAGTATTGTAATTATAATTAGGGAAGGCCTTCATATAATCAAAAATGATCCAGTAGACGATGAATATGGAAAACCCGAGTATGAACTTGCGGGTAATGGCCGACAGGTAATAAAGCGTATTGAAGATGAGTATTAAAACAACCTGGTCGGATTTAAAGCCGACGAGCCACCAGGATATAAGCAAATAAGCTATTGATATCAGCGAAACAACAGTTACCGATCGTAAGCTAATTGTACTACCATGGCCGGTACCATCGTTCATGCCTATTTTTTAATAAAATCTGAACGGAATATCTTGTCCCAAAAAGGGGAGCTTACACCGTATCCCTTATCAGGATCCTGGTAATGATGCAGCATGTGGTGCTGTTTGATCTTTTTCCAGATCGCGCCTTTAAAATTAAAATGGTGTATAGCGTAGTGCGATATATCATAAAACAGGTACCCAAGTATAAATCCGGGGAAAAACCCGAAAATATCATTAACGGGCAAAATGGCTTTAAACAAAAAATAGAAAATTGTAGCCAGAGGAATGCTTACAGAGGGTGGTAATACCAAACGTTTGGCATCACTTGGATAATCATGATGCACACCATGGAATATGAAATGCATCCTTTGTGCCCAGGGCTTATCGGGTGGTGCATAATGGAATACAAACCGGTGCATAATGTATTCAACAAATGACCAGATAAATATGCCGAGCAGGAATAATTCAAAGAAAGTGAGCAGGGGAATATGTACATCAAACAAAGCCTTGTATGTGCAAAACAATATTACCGGCATAAATATAAATATAGGTACAGTAAAGTGTACCTTTGACAACACTTCTAAAAGATCGCTTTTAAACATTCTCACAGACTCCTGTGAATTCGATACATAATTCTTTTTCATAACATCAATCAGGGTTTAAAACGTTCAACAATTTCTCTGCCTGTTATCTGATCGGTACCTTTTACTTCCACGTAGGTAACGTTTGGAAGCCAGAAGGAACCACCGTCAATTTTAACAAATATCCGGTTTAGTAAAATTTGCTTTTGTGCAATTAACGCGAAGATATGATATTTTCCGTCTGCCGACTTCATTAAAGTAAGCGGAAATTTTTTGTATGACACAAATCTGATATCATAATTACCATTATTCAACGCCTTCTCCGTTAAGCCATAAGCAAATTTACGTTGAATATAGCTTAAATCCTCTTTTTGTCCTTTTTCGGCATATCTTATCCAGTAAGGCTTTACAGGTTCTGCGGCATCCAGCTTGCCATTACTCCCAAAATTCAAATCGTAAACTATGGTGTTTGTATTCGATGTACGTTGTACATAGAACAATAGATTTGCATTTATGGGTGGTACCGGGTAAGCGTTTTTAAATCTGGACAAATGCCCGGCAGAATCAATTTCGGCATGTTTGACTTTTACACCGGCATTAGTAAAAGCAAATGAAGAAGTATAAAAGAACAGGAGTATGAAAGTTAATCGCATTAAAATAAAATTATTATCTGCCCTGTTGTTCCAGGGATTTTTTAGCATCCATTAATCTGTTAAAAGCAGTTACGTTAGTTGAAATAGCAAGAAAAACAATTGGGAAAGTAAAAATGGACATGGTCTCGAACACATGGAATTTGATGCCCGGGATATATAGTTTATAGTTACCACCGATATATAAGGAAGCTACACCGCACATCATGGCAAAAAACCCAAGGGTGATCACTCTTTCAGGTCGTTGCATTAAACCACCTTTACATTCAACACCCAAGCCCTCGGCACGCGCCCTTACATAACTCACCATCATGGAACCTATTAATGCGATAAACGCGAAAATAGAGCTCAAAAAATAATGGTGCCCAACAAGGTAATAACAGATGCCTAAAAACATGATCAGTTCGCTGTAGCGATCAAGCACGGAATCATATAAGGCGCCAAAGGTAGATTTCATGTTACCCAATCTGGCTACCTGGCCATCCAGCATATCAAACAAGCCAGCGAACAGGATCAACGCGCCTGCCCAGCCAACATAGGTAAGATCGCCACGGTTACCCTCTTCGGCGCCAATGATAAATATGACAGCTACGCCAACATTAAGTAAAAAGCCGATAGAGGTAACGATGTTGGGAGTAAGCCCAACTTTGATCAAAAGCTTAACAAACGGGTCAATAACCCTATATATCCCTAATTGGAGATTGGTACGTAATGATGTTTGCTGTTCCATATTGCAATAAGCTTTGTTATACAAATTTAGTTAAAAATTAAAATCGCCCCTAATACGAATACCTAATTTAGCAATATCAGGATCGTTCAGATAATTAAACCTCTTCACCAAATCTACCCTAAAAAATTTAAAAATATTCTCTATACCAATACTTCCTTCAATGTAAGGTGTTCCGTTCATGATATAAGTAACGGGTCTGCCATCAGCAGCAACAGGGAATTGGTATAACGAGGGGTGCAACGTGGGGTTATTTTCATTAGTAACACCACCCCATAAAGCTTTAGCCGAAATAACCTCGCGCCACTTTAATTTCTTGAACAAAGGTATTTTATTGAAAAAGAAACCATTGAAATGCTGATCTAAGTTAAGGCTTTCATAGTGATCATTCGCAAACTCCAAAAAGTTCATTAAGTTGTATGAATCAACCTGGTAGGCGTAAGTCTGGTTAGCACGTGGTATGGTAAGCAGGGGATAAGGTACCTGCCCAAATATCTTTCCGGCTTCAAACGTTGCATCGGCATAACCAAGTTGAGAGAAAAAGAAATGCTTATCAACCCGCAGGTGAAGACTTTTATAATTATACTCGCTGCCTAATACATTTTTTAAACCCATTGTATAGTCAAGCGCAATAACAGGGTATTTACTTAGTATAGGGATACGGTATATTTTGCCCTGGTAAAATTGTTCGTGTGGCGCATAGCGCAATCCTACGGTAGCCTCGGTTGTAGTTAAATTGGTAACATTATGCGGAACCCCATTTACTTCATTAATAAATTCCAGTGTGCCGGCAGGTGATTGTATCCAGTTTTTTAAACCGAAGCTGTACGAAAAATGGCTTTCATACTCGTGCACATAATCCAGCCGGTAAAAATAATTGTATAAATACTTATTGTTTTCACCGCGCTTAAAGGAAAGCAGGAAATTATCCTCCTGTACAAATTGCAGTGCCGCACCCGGTATTTTAGTATCCCGCTGAAAACTTGCCCGTATGTAGTTCTGAGGGAACCTATAAATGGATTTATCATTGAGTGAATAGGTGGCGCTTAAAAAACCTTTCCATTTCTGATCTTTAAAACCATACGCGGCATAAGTTTCAAAATAATACCGCTTGCTTAATTCAGGTGTTGTCCGGCCCCCGACTCTTAGCCTCAAACCCTCTATCGGGTTAAAACTATAAAAAGTATTGGCAGGACCTACTTCAAACGGGCCAAATGATTTATAACCAGCTAATACCAGCGTTAAAATATCCATGGTTCGCCTGTACGCCGGGATAGTCTTTAAAGTATCAATGTTGTGATAAACTTTTGATTCGGCCCTGCTCAGCGTATCCAACCGGTTTTGAGCCCAGAATTGATCACTCCTATGCTTGTAATCATCATTGATCACCACAGCCGGGCCATCATAAGTGGTATCGGCTAATGCTTTATTTACCTGGTAATCCTTAAAGGTAATTGTCCTTATACCAACGAAGCCCCCTTTTTTATTTTTCGTCAAGCCAAAATCAGCAAGTATGGTGCTTTTGCTTAAATGGTAGCGATTGTCTGGGTTTTGTTCAAACTCCAGGCTAACATGCATTGAGTTAACAAAATTCAGATTGATATTCTTATTAATACCAAGCTCTGCTTTTTGTACAGCGTAATTACCATCAAGCGTAACGTATATCTTCCCCTCAAAAAGTTGATCAGTGGTATTACGGGGAGTGAAACTTAGTTCAACCACTTTGGTGTTATTTACAACAACTGTATCCGTAATAAAAAATTTATAAAAGGAAGGAGCATTATTAGAGATAGGGCTCAAAAACATAACAGATACGAGAAAAATATTGTTCGTGTAAATGTCAACATCATAATAAAGGTGTTTAAAGTATTGACCTAAACCCTCATTATCAATATAGCTACCAAAGTTTACGCTCTTTTCTCCTAATTCAACAACCTTCTTTTTTTCAGGGCTCTTGCGGTAATAGTTCAGGCTCAGTTTTTCATCGAGGTATATAGGCAGTAATGATTTGCCAGGTATCAATGTGCTATCCCTGTTATCAAGCAGGAATTTATATTTTCTAAAAAATTTTCTGTCAGATAAAGTAGGGGAGACATTACTCAAAGAGAACTGCATTTTATCGTACTCTTTATATTGCACATAACTATAGCTTTCCGGTCGGTTTTGATCTTTGTGGGCTATCACCTGCCTGATTAATTCAACTGCCGGATTGTCTTTATTCCGGTATCTTATCTTTTTACCAGATGTAATAATAACCTCGTTAAGTTGTTGTGCTGCAGGAACAAGATGAATATTTATAACTTGGTTTGTGTTTGGTACAATATTCAAGACTACAGTTTTATATCCCTCATAAGTTACTTTTATTTGGCTATAAGGCTGGGTAGATTGAATAACATATTCACCCTGGTCATTAGAAGTAATGCCAATGGTACTGTTTAAAAAAGAAACATTTACAAAAGGAAGCGTTTGTTTCGTTTTTGCGTCCGTAACAACACCGCTCACCTTTGTAACCTGAGCAAATGTTAATGAGGAAGCAAAAAGAAATAATGTTAAAACAAATAGCTTTATATAAATAGTTTTACAATTCATGTGCCTAATGCAATTACGCGAATACAAACTCATTTTGCTTTGAATAATTGTAAAACGTATCTATTATTGATACAATTACCTTGGAAATTACGTGATATGGCACCATTCAGTTGGTATAAATAATATTTACTAACTATTAATGGTGATTATTATTTTAATATCAGCGATCTTCACCCGTAATTTTTCTTCTACTTTTTAACCTTTTGCCTTATCCGACTAATTGTTTAAGCAAAAGTTTAGCATGTTTATATTACCCCGCAAAAATAGAAAAATTTCGTGCAGACTATTGTGGTCAAAAAGTCAAAATTAATCAATCGATTAATAAAAAAATTAACTTCTATACAGATTTAGAATAAGCGAAACCACAAAACACCTTGCAATATTAAATTGGCGTAGATACCGGCCAGAACATCGTCAAGCATAATACCCCATCCACCGGGAAGTTTTTCCAGTTTTTTGATAAAAAGTGGTTTAACAATATCGAAAAAGCGGAATAAAATTAAAGCAGATACTACATATTTAATAGTCACCGGAACCAGGAGCAAGCTGATACACATCCCGGCAACCTCATCAATAACAACACGCGCGGGATCTTTGCCCCATATTTTGGAGACAACATTTGACGACCAAATGCCAATTGCAGTTATTAGTATAGTAATTAATAAGGATGGTATAAATTGATAGTTATCATGCCATGCCAGGTACCAACAAACAGAGCAGGCAACGGCTGCTACCGTGCCTGCTCCTTTACCTATGTAGCCAATACCCAGGCTTGTGGAAATTAACTTATGAAACAGCATTATAACGCTTCAACCAGGTCCTGGTAATAATCTAAGCCCAGGTGAGTGATCAAATCCTCACCCATCATATGGCGCAGCGTATTTTGCAATTTCATTAATTGCTTGAATATATCGTTTTCGGGGTGCAGACCCGGAGCTGTTTGTGGCGATTTAAGATAGAATGACAACCATTCCTGTACACCGCTCATTTGTGCCCTTTTTGCAAGGTCGCTGAACAAAGCCAGATCCAATGCGATAGGAGCAGCTAAAATCGAGTCGCGGCAAAGGAAATTGATCTTGATCTGCATTTTGTAGCCTAACCAGCCAAAAATATCAATGTTATCCCAGCTTTCTTTATTATCGCCATGTGGCGGGTAATAATCGATACGTATTTTATGATACAGGTCGCCGTATAATTCAGGATTATCCTCGGGTTTGAAAATATCTTCCAATACGCCCAGTTTTGAAACTTCTTTGGTTTTGAAATTATCCGGATCATCCAATACCAATCCATCGCGGTTACCTAATATATTGGTCGAAAACCAACCTCTAACTCCCAGTGAGCGCGCAGCTAAACCTGGTGCCAATATGGTTTTCATTAGGGTTTGCCCGGTTTTAAAGTCCTTACCAGCGATAGGAGTTTCGGTTAATTTGGAAAGTTCAACCATAGCAGGGATATCAACCGTTAAATTTGGTGCTCCATTTGCAAATGGGATACCCATTTTTAAAGCAGAATATGCATAGATCATACTTGGTGATATGCGTTTGTCATCATCTAATAACGCTTGCTCGAATTTTGCAAGGGTTTGATGAATTTCCGATGCTTCGTAGTATATTTCGGTTGAGCCGCACCATACCAAAACTATCCTGCTGCAATTATTTTTTTCTTTGAAGTTTTTTATATCAGCCATCACCTGTTGGGCCAGTTCATATCTTGTACCGGTTTTAACATTAGTAGCAATCAGGTTTTTCGCATAGTTTTGATCAAAAGCAGCTTTCATAGGCACTACCACTTCTAACTCAGGCTTTATAGCATTCAACAGACCAGGCTCAAGCACTTTGGCTTTCATGGCTGCCTCATAAACGTTATCTTCATAAACATCCCACCCGCCGAAAACGATATCTTTAAAATCGGCAATTGGTACAAAATCCTTGATTTTGGGATGGCGGTTCTCAGTCCTTTTGCCCAAACGAATATGTCCCATCTGAGTAAGTGAGCCAATTGGTTGTGATAACCCTTTTTTCACGGCTTCAACACCGGCAATTAATGTAGTAGCTACTGCGCCTAAACCAGGGATCAAAATGCCCAATTTACCTTCAGCAGGTTGAATGTTGCTTTTCATGTTCTATTTTTTCGTGTTATTAATATTCTGACATTAGCCATGTGTTGCTAATGGATAGCTCAAAGGAATACATTTTTTACCAAAGCTATACATCAATTTTGTAAAGTTGACCAAAATATGAAATATGTCAGTTTTTTGATTTGTGACATTCATTTTTGCTGGCCAATTTATGTTGTAATGATATCGATGTTTAAAATACATTTTAGGGGTTAAATCATATTTTAAATAGCTTTTTCGTATATCCTGTATTTTTTATATGGATCGCCATTAATAGCTTTGATAGCTTCATTAATAAGCGTGTTGTTTTCTAATGTCCAACCCGCCTCTGCATGTGTAAAGCCTTTTCTTTTATACTCCCTTATAATGGTACCATACAAGCAAGCCTCGATACCCATTTTACGATACCCGTCAATAACGCCAAGCGCATAAATACGAATGCTTTTGATCTTGCTTTTATTCATCAGTATTTTAAAAATACCTGTAGGCAGCAACCTGCCTCTTTTTACTTTTTGCAATACCTCGTTAAAGTTGGGCAGCGCCAAACCGAAACCCACCAGTTTGCCATTCTGCTCGGCAACAAGCGCAAAATCAGTATCCAATATCAATTTAAGATCCTTTGCCAAATGGTTAAATTCATCATCGGTTAAAGGCACAAAACCGCTATTCTGGTCCCAGGCCGAGTTATAAACTTCCCTGAGAGCGGCAGCTTCTTTCGTGAAATTTTTCAGATTGACCTTACGGATAATAATATTATTGCGCTTTAAACGCTCCTGCAGTGCAGTTAAAAGCCTTACCGATCTATCATCATAGCTGTCGCCTTCCCAATGCCAGGCTATCAGGTCTATTTGTTTTGAAAAACCTGCTTTTTCGATCAGATCCGCATAGTAGGGGGCATTATAGGTCATCATCAATACCGGGGGGCTGTCAAAACCCTGTATTAATAATCCCGATGCTTCGTTAGTAGAGAAGTTAACCGGGCCAATAAATTTATCTTTAATTCCTTTATCCTTTAACCATTTGGCAGCTTCAGTAAAAAGCATGTTTGCCACTTCCTGGTCGTTTATACAATCAAAGAAGCCCCAAAAGCCATCATTGGCATGATTGAACTTATTATGATTTGTATTTAATATAGCGGCAATGCGCCCCACTATTTTATCATCATCATAAGCTAAAAATGTTTGTAATGAGGAGTGCTTGTGAAAAGGATGGGTAGTAAGTAAATCTCTTTGTGCGATAAATAATTCCGGAACGTAGTTGGGATCGCCCTCATAAAGATCATGAGGGAAATCAATAAATTTAGCCAGGTCCTTTTTAGAACTGACCGGAATTATTTTTCTCATTAGGATATTAGATTCTAAGTGGTGATAAAACTATCACCCCGGAAACCAGGATGATAATTTTATATGTTTTCGTTGACTGTTGTTACGCCAACTTCTTTAAATGCTTTTGATATTTTGTCTATCGCCTCTTCAATCTGGCTAAATGTGTGGGTTGCCATCAATGAAAAACGTAATAGGGAAGCATCGGATGGAACGGCCGGTGATACAACAGGGTTGACAAATACACCGGCATTTTGCAGGTATTTTGTAACCAGGAAGGTTTTATCGTTATCACGCACGTATATTGGAAAAATAGGGCTTTCGGTAGGGCCGAGGTCAAACCCCTCTTCAACCAGTAGTTTATGTGCATATTGCCTGTTTTCCCATAGTTTAGCTATTCGTTCAGGCTCTGCTTCTATTAAGTCAAGAGCGGCTATAACGCTGGCAACAGCAGCAGGAGGCATACTGGCGCTAAAGATCAACGAGCGTGCGCGATGCTTTAAATAATCAATAGTTATACTATCGGCGGCTATAAAACCACCAAGGGATGCCAGGGATTTACTGAATGTACCCATGATCAGGTCAACATCATCTGTTAAACCAAAATGGGAAGCAGTGCCTGCACCATTAACACCGATAACACCAAGGCTATGGGCATCATCAACCATAATATTGGCACCAAATTCATCAGCTAACTCAACAATTTCCGGAAGTTTTACAATATCACCTTCCATGCTGAATATCCCATCAACAACAATAAGTTTAACAGCTTCTTCTGGTAAGATGCTAAGCTTGCGCCTAAGATCAGCCATATCATTATGGGCATATTTGATCACTTTTGAAAATGAAAGACGGCTGCCATCTATTAATGAGGCGTGATCATACTCGTCGAGTATCAAATAGTCATTTCGGCCGGTAATGCATGATAGTACGCCCAGATTTACCTGGAAACCTGTGCTAAAAAGAACAGCGGCTTCCTTGCCTACATATTTTGCGAGCCTGTGCTCCAATTCAACATGAATGTCAAGCGTACCGTTCAAAAATCTTGATCCGGCGCAGCCTGTACCATATTTATCAATCGCTTTTTTAGAAGCTTCTTTAATTTTAGGATGACTTGTTAACCCAAGATAAGAGTTTGACCCGAACATTAACACGCGCTTCCCATCAATTATAACCTCCGTGTCCTGCCCGGATTCAATAGGCCTGAAATAAGGGTAAACTCCCTTTTCCCTAACCATTTCTGCGTCTCTAAACAACGCAATTTTATCATGTAGTTTTTTACCCATTTATGAACCCTGTTTTAATTTTTTGTAAAAATCTAATGAACAAGTTTATAACTTCTGCATTAGATAACTGATAATGTTTACATTACACTTTACGGCATAATGTAAATTCTCGTAAGGCAAATTAATTAAAATTTTTATTTAATTCATGTCACATTTTTTCATTTTTTTATAAAAAGCATAAAAAATGTGTTTCAAGTAAGTGGTTTATTGGTGTTTACGTAAAAATATTGTTGCTTATTTTCTTTTACTCGTAATTCTTCATAATTAGCATAGTTCTGTAAATTTATTAAAATTAGTAGGAACCATTCTCATTAAATCACGTTATTTGGGTGCTTCTTTACTCTGCTTTATGAAAAAAATACGCTACTTATCAATAAGCTTTATTTTATTTTTTCCCTTATTTATCAAGGCGCAAACAAATAACGATACGTTGGCAAAGATAGTTACTTTAAAACAATGTGTTGATTTTGCTTTGCACAACCAACCCGTAGTAAAGCAGGCTGCTATTGATGAAGCAATAAATGAGCGTAATATTAGTGTAAGCCTTTCGGCCTGGCTTCCCCAGGTGAGCGGCTCAGGTTTGTATGATTATTATTTTAAGGGCAGCCCGGTGGCTAATACCGGCAGCGCAGCCCTTCCAAATAGCAGTGGCAATATCAATAATTTTTCGACATTGGGCCTGCAGGCCACCCAGGTTATTTATAACAACGACGTTTTGCAAGCAGCAAAAGCAGCAAAATATTCGCGCCTGTATTATAAAGAAAATACTACAAGCAGCCAGATCAACGTGGTATCTGATGTGAGCAAGGCGTTTTTTGATGTTCTTTTGTCGCAAAAACAGCTTGATATTTTGAATGAGGATATAGTAAGGCTGCAAAGAAGCCTTAAAGATGCTTATTCCCGGTACCAGGCAGGGGTGGTTGATAAAACTGATTATAAGCAGGCTACTATTGCACTAAACAACTCACTGGCATCACGTAAGCAAACAGCAGAAGCTATAAAAAGTAAGTTGGCCTATCTGAAGCAGATCATGGGATTTAATCCCAATAGCACCCTGACCTTGTCATATGATTCTACCCGATATGAAAGCGAGGCTGTTATTGATACCAACCAGCAATTGAATGTTAATAACAGGATAGAATATCAATTATTGCAAACCCAGAAAAATTTACAGAATATAAATGTGAACTATTATAAATGGGGATTTTTACCGTCCGTATCAGCCACCGCTAATTATAATATGGTTTATTTAAGTAACAGCTTTTCTAACCTTTATAATAACAATTTCCCAAATGCTTATGCAGGGCTTACTTTGGCGCTGCCGATTTTCCAGGGAGGTAAGCGGTTGCAGAATTTGAGCAAAGCACGGCTGGAGGTTGATCGTGCTGATCTGGATATTGTTAACTCGCGCAATACGATTAATACTGAATATGTGCAGGCTCTTGCAAGCTATAAGGGAAACTTTACGAACTGGCAATTCCTTAAACAAAATGTTGACCTTGCTAAAGATGTATATCATGTAGTAAGCTTACAATACAGGGAGGGTATAAAAACTTATCTTGATGTTATTGTAGCCCAATCTGATCTGAGGACTGCCGAACTTAATTATTATAACGCTCTGTTTCAGTTGTTATCGAGCAAAATTGATCTGGAGAAAGCATTAGGCACTTTAACTGTACAATGAATTTGAATATCACAACATGAAGAACCGATACCTATTTTTAATTGGCCCCTTAGCTGTTTTATGCTGGACATCATGCGGAAAACCAGCTAAACAAAATACAGCATTACCACCCACACCGGTAAGCGTTACCGAAGCTAAAAAAGCAGAAGCTATTTATTATGATCAATACCAGGGATCGGTGGTAGCTCTTAACACCGTGGAATTACGCAGTGAGGTTTCCGGGTTTATTACCGGGATATTCTTTAAAGAAGGGGAGGTGGTGACAAAGGGTAAAGAATTGTATGAGATCGACCGCCGTAAATATATTGCGGCTTATGACCAGGCGGTTGCCAATTTATCAAGCGCTGAAGCTAACCTGGTAAAAGCTCAAAAAGATGTTGACCGGTATAATTTTCTGCTAAAGCAGGACGCGGTGGCCCGGCAAACTGTTGACCAGGCCGTTGCTGCTTATGAAACCAACAAAAGCCAGGTTGCAGTAGCGAAGGCTGGTGTACTTTCTGCAAAAACCGATCTGTCGTATTCTGTTATAGCGGCACCATTTACCGGGC
Source organism: Bacteroidota bacterium (assembly GCA_013286565.1). Classification (GTDB taxonomy): domain Bacteria; phylum Bacteroidota; class Bacteroidia; order Sphingobacteriales; family Sphingobacteriaceae; genus Mucilaginibacter. The sequence goes on along the minus strand of JABDFM010000042.1, from coordinate 13,752 downwards.
GTATCGGAATTTCGCAGGTAAAACTCGGAGCACAGGTTACACCTGGTACAACACTGCTTAATACGATATCAAGCGAACACCCTATAGCAGTTGATATGGTGATCAATGAGCAGGATATCAATCGTTTTTATGATCTGCAAAAAAAGAGCACCGATTCAACCTTTAAACTCCAATTGTCTGATGGTATTACTACTTATAACAAGCCCGGTAAAATATTGGCAATTGATAGGGGTGTTAATAACCAAACCGGTACTATTAAGGTAAGAATACAATTCCCAAATGAAGATGATGTACTTAAAGACGGAATGAGCTGCGTGATAAAAGTGTTGAATGGACAATCTGGCAACAGGATCATTATCCCAACTAAAGCAGTGAGTGAGCAAATGGGCGAGAATTTTGTTTTTGTAAGCCTTGATACCATTGCTAAACAGCATAAAGTAACATTAGGGCCGCATATAGGGAATAATGTGGTGGTTTTGGATGGCTTACAGGAAGGCGATAAAGTGATAACTGATGGTTTTCAGCGTTTACGCGATGGCGGCAAAATAACATTAGGTAATCCATCGGCACAAAAAGCTTCGGGGCAAGCAAAGCAAGGAAAATAACACAGGCTTTTCTAAAAGATTTAAAAGAATGATCGCAGATACCTTTATACGAAGACCGGTTACAGCCATTGTTATTTCATTGGTAATAGTTGTAGTTGGTATATTATCCATCAATAATCTGGCGATAGGACAATACCCTGAAATTACGCCACCCACAGTAAACATTAGCACCTCATATATCGGTGCAGATGCTTTAACAGTTGAACAAACCGTAGCAACACCAATAGAAGTGCAGGTTAATGGTACACCCGGTATGACCTATCTGCAAAGTAACAGTACCAGCAACGGACAGATGAGCATGACAGTTAATTTTGAGGTGGGTACAGATATTAATGTTGCTGCACTGGATGTGCAAAACAGGGTAGGTATTGCCACGCCAACTTTACCACAGGACGTACAGAGGCTGGGTATTACTACACGTAAACGCAACCCAAGTATTTTGATGCTGGTAGCCATCTATGCCCCCAACGGAACGCATAATGTCCCATTTTTGGATAATTATACAAATGTTTTTGTACGAGATGCGCTATTGCGTGCAAAAGGTGTGGGTGATGTGTTTACCCGGGCTGATGATTTCAGTATGCGCATATGGCTTAAACCAGATAAATTGGCCTCATTAGGAATGACAGCGGCAGATGTGACCAATGCCATCCAGGAACAGAATGCACAGATAGCGGCAGGGTCTGTCGGTTCAACCCCGCAAGAAAAGACACAAAGTTTTGAATATTCTATAATAGCTAATGGCAGATTATCAACGCCTGAGGAATTTGGCAACATTATTGTAAGAACTCAGCCCAACAATGGATCAGTTGTACATTTAAAGGATGTGGCCAGGGTTGAATTAGGCAAATTCAACTACGCCGGAAATTCATTTGTTGATGGCAAAAGAGCATCGTACCTGTTGGTTTACCAGGCACCTAATAGCAATGCTTTGGAAACTGCCGAAAGTGTGTATGCTACTATGGACCAACTTAAAAAAACATTCCCTGTGGATGTGGATTATGTTGTTCCGTTTGAATCAGTAACCGTAGTAAAAGTATCCGTGCATGAAGTAGTGGTTACACTGTTAATTGCATTAGTGCTTGTAATTGTAGTTGTGTTTCTTTTCCTGCAAAGCTGGCGAACAACACTTATACCTGTATTAGCCATACCTGTATCTATTATTGGGACATTTATATTCTTTATTCCATTGCATTTTACTATTAATACATTAACCCTGTTTGGTTTTGTATTAGCGATAGGTATAGTTGTGGACGATGCTATTGTGGTAGTAGAGGCCGTACAGCATTATATGGACGAGGATGGTATGTCTCCAAAAGAGGCCACCATTCATGCGATGAAGGATATATCAGCTCCGGTAATTGCTATTGCATTAATATTGGCAGCTGTTTTTGTGCCGGTAGGCTTTATACCCGGTATAGTGGGCCGTCTTTACCAGCAGTTCGCAATCACAATCGCGATATCAGTATTGATCTCGGCTTTTGTTGCACTTTCATTAACCCCGGCGCTTTGTACCTTATTATTGCGCCCACATAAAATTGATGATAAATCAAAAGGGTTGAATAGATTCTTTTTTTGGTTTAATGAGTGGTTTGGCAGGGTTACAGGCAGGTACAGGAATACGGTGGATAAGGGTATAAAGAATTCAAAATTCATCATCATATTATTAGTGTGTATCATTGTAGGAGCCATTTTATTATTCAGAAATAAGCCAACCGGTTTTATCCCTACAGAAGATGATGGCCGTATTTATGTAACTTATGATCTGCCCGAAGCATCATCAACACAAAGAAGCGTTACCCGTTTGCACGAGATGATGAAAACACTTGACAGTATACCGGAAATTGGCCATTATGCAGCATTAGGTGGATTAAACGCGGTAAGTTTTGCAAGCAAGTCTAACAGTGGAACCATATTTTGTCAGCTTAAGCCATGGGATCAACGCCCGGGCGATGCACACCAGGTTTTTGCCGTTGTTGCTAAAATACAAAAGGCATTTGGGAGGTACAAGGAAGCAAACGTGGTTGTAATTCCACCGCCTGCTATACCGGGTTTAGGAAGTACAGCTGGTTTCTCGTTTATATTAGAACAAAAACAAGCTGGTGGTGATATTGCTACTTTTGAAAAAGTACTTCGCAATTTCATTGCTGAAGTAGGCAAGAGAAGGGAAATATCAAAGGCATTTTCATTTTTTACTGCCCGCACACCCGCTTACCAGTTAACCATTGATCGCGAAAAAGCGAAGAAGCTTGGTGTTCAGATATCTGACATCAATAACGCCATGCAAACTTATATGGGGAGTACGTTTGTTAACGACTTTACCATTTATGGACGTGATTTTCACGTTGTAGCGCAAGCTGATACGAATTATCGTACCGATATAAAAGACCTTGGTCATTATTTTGTACGCAATCAGGCAGGAGCGATGGTGCCTTTAAGCACACTTACATCTTATAAAATGATCCAGAATGCGCCCTTAATATCGCATTATAACCTGTTCCGTTCTGCTGAGGTTGATGGAAATTCTGCACCCGGTTATAGTAGTGGGGATGCTATAAAAGCCCTGCAGGAAGTGGCGGCGAAAACGCTGCCCGAGGGATTTGGCTATGAATTTTCGGGTTTAAGTCGTGAGGAGTTATTATCGGGTTCTAAAACTGTGTATATCTTCCTTTTATCTATTGGTTTCGTATTCCTATTCCTGGCAGCATTATATGAAAGCTGGTCGGTGCCGTTCTCCGTTCTGCTGGCTGTACCTTTAGGTGCCTTTGGGGCAATTTTGTTTTTGACATTTAATAAAGGCCTCGATGATAATATTTATGCGCAGATAGGTTTGATCACATTGATAGGCCTTGCAGCAAAGAATGCTATCCTGATAGTAGAATTTGCCAAAGAACGGGTGGACAGGGGTATGGAACTGGAAAAAGCTACGTTGGAAGCCGTGCGACTACGTTTAAGACCCATCATCATGACCTCAATGGCATTTATTTTAGGTGTTTTACCATTGGTGTTTGCATCGGGTGCAGGTGCACAGGCGAGGAAAACAATAGGTTGGACGGTTTTTGGCGGTATGCTTAGTGCTACATCGCTGGCCATATTTATTGTACCTGTCCTGTTTTTCCTGATTACCAGGTTTGCTTATGGCAAAGAAAAGCTGGCGGAGCTGGAGAAAAACTACAAACCAGATCCGGAGCGTGATGCCGAAGTATAAAATAAGTAGTTTGAGCGGGTGGAATAAAAACCCATAGGTCACCCATTCAGTTGAAAATTTTCCCTGTTAAAATATATTAACGATTTTCTGCTTGAGGATTTTATATACAAAAATGGGCCCATAATATATGTATCGTTTCCAGGTATGCCTGGGCTCGTGCATGAGCCGCACAAACCACTCAAGGCCTAAACTTATCCAGATGTGCCCCGGACGTTTCACTGTACCCGCATAGAAATCGAAAACAGCGCCAATTGAACAAATAACATTAGCATTAACCTCTTCTTTGTGTTCATGTACCCATTTTTCTTGTTTGGGTGCGGTCATGCCAACAAATAATACGTCAGGCTTGAATGAATTAACCTTGTTAACCATTGTCAGGTTATCAGCATCGTCAAATTCCGATTTAAATGGAGGGGAATAAAAACTCATTTTTATTGATGGGTAATCTGTTGCAAGGTGCTTTTGAATATCTAATAAAGTGCCCTCGTTTGAGCCCAAATAGAAGCAACGTCCCCCATTTTCATCTAATTTCTTTAACAAATGCTTATGCAGATCTGAACCGGCTATTTTCTTTATACTAACCTTTTTTAATAGTTTTACTGCAGCTACTATTCCAATCCCATCCGGAAGAAGTATATCTGATTCAATTAATGCATTTTTGAATTTCTTATCCTTTTCTGCCATTATATAAGAATACTGGTTAAGGGTGTTTATTACACACTTTGATCTTATATTAATGTTATCGAGCGTTGAGATATAAAGTGAATAATCAAATATTTGTAGGGTTTCGCAATTATTCATTTCAACAAAGTAACGTTGTAAAATTGTATTTTCCAATTTATCATGACTTAGGGTAAAATATACTGGATAAATATACTATTATCAGGTTTTTATGATATTCTTTATACGTAAGTTACAAAGAAAAAGATTTTCATTTATTGTAATTCAACTGGCTTAAACATAACATCATTTGGGAATTATATATACTATGAAAATGATTTTTTTAATCAGATCGCATACGCTAAACCTAAAATTATTATTTTTCATATAAAATTTAGCGATGATCTCCTAATTGGTGGTAATTGGTAAAATATTCAATCCACTCTTTAACTGACATGTTATCATAATGGTCTGTTAATCTCCCTGATGAGTCAAAATCAGGATGGAGAACAATTTCGATAGATTTATTTATTGGAGTGTTTTTACCATTTTTAAGAAAATAATCCATGGTCTCAACAAGATCTGAATAATTGTTCCCATTTAATTTTACCAGGTTATTAATAAATTGTCTATATAAAAAATTCACAGAACTACCCTCATAATATGTTTGGGCGAGCCTTAATTTTAATTTGTAATGTTTTGCAGCCTTTACAAATAAATTAAAAAAAAATGGCAAAGTATGTATGTGACAATGGGAATCAAGATGTGTAATTGTGATGTGGTTGGCTAAGGCTTTGTCTACCTGGGCAAATATTTCCTTTGAAAATGCATCTCGGGCCTGTTTATCTATGAATTTCAACTTTTTATTTACTTTACCAAAATCCCAATTTCCATTCTCATCCAGGAAAAAATGTTGATCAAAGTTGGTGACCGGTTTAAACTCCGCAAGGTTTACATGGACACCAATATTGTGCATAGATGGATTCTCATGTATCATATTTACAGTTTCTTCAAAATAAACAGTGTTAGTTAAAAGCGATGTGCTGTTAATGTATCCCTGTTCGAAACAATGTAAAATAGACCTGTTAACGGATTGATTTAAACCTAAGTCATCAGCATTTGCTATTATGTTTGGAGGTATGGGCATTAAAGTTTAAAACTAAATATAAAAAACAGAAAAAACACAAACTGATGTTTTAATTTTAAGCGTTTATCAGACCCTGTTAAGTACAAATTCCTTATACTTTGCAGGTATGATTAAATTAAAAATCGAAACAAAACAAATAGTTATACGTACTAATCTCCCAATAGGATATTTTACATGTTAACTTATTAATAAATGCGTCAAATCATAAATAATTTTTACTTTTTTTTGTTACTTTCGCATTAATCTAGGCTTTTAAATTTAAACTATGAACTATAAAAAAAACCTTGAACGCAATTATTTTAATTAAAAATGATATATCCCCAATATCATTGTATATAATCAATTGTGTAAAAGTTATACTATTTAACTGTTATTATAGTACAATCCTCAATTTAAAAATATGAACCCAAAACATTTACAGAAGCTGTTTTTTATCATTGTCGTGTTTACATTCTCTTGTGCATCTTATAAAGATGTTCCTTATTACCAGAATTTAAGGGCAGATAATGTAGTAAGAGAAGAAATTAAAAACTATTCGCCCTTAACTATCCAGCCTGGCGATATATTAGCGATCCATGTTGCAAGTTTAAATCCTGAAGCGGACGCTGTATTTAATTATGACCTAAATCTTTTATATAAATCAGACGTATCCGCAGCAGGTGCAGGAGCTGGCTCAATAGCTGATTATTCAATATCTGAGCACTTAGTAGATCACGAGGGAAATATCAATCTCCCGATGCTGGGAATTTTAAAAGTATCTGGCTATACTACTAATGATATTGTAAAACAAACAGAAACAAAGCTTCAAAGCTTTCTAAAGCAGCCTATAGTAACTGTCACCATACAAAATTTTAAAATATCAGTACTTGGGGACGTGAAAAATCCTGGCACATTCGGCAGCATAAATCAGAAAATCAACTTGAATGAGGCTTTAAGCCTTGCAGGCGACCTTAATACCACGGGATTGCGCAGAAATGTATTGCTTATCAGGGAAATAAATGGCACCCGCGAATATGTACATCTTGATTTGACCTCAAAGGATGTATTTAATTCTCCATATTACTATCTTAAAAATAACGATGTGATTTATGTACAGCCCAGCCGCATAAGAGTTTCCAATGATAGCGACAATGTACTCTTGGGGAGGATAGCAATAATAATTTCAGCTCTTTCAGTAATAGCTATTTTAGTAAGAAAATAAAAATCCCCAATAAAAGAATTAATTAGTCTATATGAGCAAACAACAAACTCAGGTTACAACTCTTAGATTACCTGTAACAGATAGTAAAACTCCTGATATTAACAATCTTATTAAAAAATGGTTATATCACTGGCCATTGTTTATAATAGGGGTTATTTTGGCGATAGCTTTGGCATATTATTACATACAGGTTACTAATCCTGTTTATCCTATCGTAGCCACTCTTAAATTTAAAGTTCCTACTTCGGGCTCAACGGGTGTTTCAACTGCCCAAAACCCTATTTTAACAACATTGCAGCCTATTAGCAAGCCTATTATTGTTGAAAATGAAATAGAGGTAATGCAATCTGAAAAATTAATGTACCAGGTAGTTAATGAATTGGGATTATGGATTAATTATGTTGAAAAGAACGGGGTGGTCAAAAAAGATCTTTACAAACAAACACCTGTTAGTTTTCAATTTGTAAAGCAAAATGGCACCATACAACCGTCAGGAGAATCAATGGATATTCTTATAAAGAATCAGGATTCTTTTGTTTTAACAGACGCGGATAAGAATGTTAAAGAATATAATTTTTCAACTCCAATAAAAAGCAGTTTTGGAACATGGAAACTGATCCCTACCTCAAACCTTCAAAGTTTTGTGGGTAAATCAATTTCAATTAGTATTCAGGACCCCGACTTAGTTGCTGCGGGTTATCAAAAAGGTATTAAAGCTGCTCTTGAAGATAAAGATGCTCCTTTTGTTAATATAACAACCACTGATGTTGTACCCGAACGTGGAAAGGATATTCTTAACTCCTTACTGACGTTCTATCAACAATCGGCCCTGGATGAAAAAAACAGAGAAGATGAAAAAACGATTACTTTTATAAACTCACGTTTTGATTCGGTTGCAAATGAATTAACTAACGTTGAAAAAAAGATAGAGCAATACAAAAGCAGCCAGGGTATCACCGATATAAATGCACAGGCACAAAGTGTTCGGGAGGGCAGCCAGGTTAATACAAAAACAATTAATGACTTAAATGCCCAGTTAAGTGTACTTGACAATCTTGAAAAATACGCTGACTCGCCTTCAAATAACGACAAATTACCCGGGGGAAGCGCATCTCTTTCAGATCCTGGTTTACAATCAATATATGAAAAGCTGCAAGAACTACAATTAAGGCGCGAACAGCAATTAGCAGTTACACCAGCTAATAACCCAATGTTTGTTCCTCTTAACAGGCAGATCAGCACTTTGAAAAGTGATTTCAGAGAAAAAATTAAAGTAATGAAATCATCTCTGATTGCAAATAGGCAATCATTGGCTTCATCTGACGCGGGCTCCAAAAGCTTCCTTAGTAAAGTTCCATCTCAGGATAGAATATACAATTCTTTATTAAGGGATCGGGATACCAAACAGAAACTTTATACAGATTTACTGGAATTGCGTGAAGAAATATCACTGCGATACGGTTCTACAGTTTCTGATTCTGAAGTGGTGGATGATGCACATGCAGGCAGGGTTAAATGGCCAATAGTTCCCGTAATTTATGGGTTGGCGTTAATTTTAGGTTTGGCTGCACCTGTAGGCTTACTTTTTGCAAGAGAGAGTTTAGTAACATTTATAACCAACCGTTATCAGATAGAAGATGAAACGGGGGTTCCAATTATTGGGGAACTTTCTTACCAGGATTCAGGTGATACCATTGTAGTAACCGAAGGCAGAAGTAACTTCGCTATAGGTGAACAGTTCAGGGTTCTCCGCACAAACTTATATCATTTACATGGTAATAATGATAGCGGACGTGTTACTTTATTTACGTCGAGTATTGGTGGCGAAGGTAAGAGTTTTGTAAGCGCAAACCTGGCGGTAACACTCGCTTACGCTGCAAGGAAAACGATCATCATTGAAATGGACCTTCGTAAACCCAAAACTTCGATCAGTTTTGGATTATCCCCAGAACACCCCGGTGTTGGTGATTATCTTGCTGGAAAAACTTCAAAGCTTGCTGACTTGATACAACCCTCTGGGATACCCGGACTGGATGTACTAAGTTGTGGCCCGATCCTGGCAAACCCTTCAGAATTACTTGAAAAACAAAAACTCGATGAATTGATCTCTTCTCTGAGGGAAATTTATGACGACATAATTATTGACTCTCCTCCAATACACCTTGTTACGGATGCAATAATTATCTCCAGGGTTGCAGATGCATCGTTATACGTTGTTAGACAGGGCTTTACTTCCAAAAATGAACTTGAATTTATCAGCGATATAAACTCAAACAACAGGTTCCCTAAATTCAATATAGTTTTTAACGGAATTAAAGGTGATAAATTCGGCTACGGTTACAGCTATTCTAACAGCTATTATAATTCTTACAATACAAAAAAAGAAAAAAGAAGTTTTGGAAGACAAATAAGAGGCTTTTTTAGCCGATTTTAACAATAATCGAGTTTATTAATTATATTTTTTCCATTTACTCCTTATGAAAATATTGATAACAGGTACGGCAGGCTTTGTTGGTTTTCATTTAGCACAAAAATTAATAGAGACCGGGCATGACGTAGTTGGGATTGATAATATAAATGATTATTACGACCCGGAGTTAAAATTCGCCAGGCTTTTAGTAAGTGGAATTGCTAAAGATAAAGTTAAATGGCATTGTGAAGTTACCAGCAGTAAATATTCAAACTATCGTTTCATACGCATGAGTGTGGAAAGCAAAGGTGAGTTAATGTCCCTTTGTTCCAGAGAACGGTTTGACGTTATAGTGCATTTGGCAGCACAAGCAGGGGTACGTTATTCTATACTGAACCCAGATGCTTATGCGCAATCAAATTTAGTCAGCTTTCTAAATATCTTGGAGGTTAGCAGGCACAACCCGGTAAAGCATTTGGTATATGCAAGCTCATCAAGCGTGTACGGCCTCAATGCAAACATGCCATTTTCTGTGCAGGATAATGTGGACCATCCTGTATCGTTATACGCCGCCAGTAAAAAAGCTAACGAATTGATGGCACACACTTATAGCCACTTATATAGGATACCCACTACAGGATTACGTTTTTTTACTGTTTATGGCCCCTGGGGCAGACCAGATATGGCTTATTTTTCTTTTACGGAAAATATAATAAATGGGAAGCCGATTCAGGTGTTTAATCATGGGAAAATGAAAAGGGATTTTACCTATATTGATGATATTATTGCCGGAATAATTAATATAATGGAAAAGCCGGCTGAACCGGATAAAAACTGGGATGCTAAAAACCCCGACCCGTCACGTTCAACAGCTCCATACCGGATATACAACATTGGCAATAATCAGCCCGTTGAATTGATGAGTTTTATTCAGGAAATAGAAAAAAACCTTAATAAAAAAGCGGTAATAAATTTTAAGGATATGCAGCCCGGTGATGTTACAACTACCTGGGCAAATGTTGATGATCTGATCACCGATTTTAAGTACAAGCCCGATACAACAATTGCGAAGGGACTTAAGGAGTTTGTTAGCTGGTATCAAACGTTCTATAATATTAATTGAAAATAACAAACTCCAGTTACAACCAAATATCGTGGGACTGATATTGTAAAATAGTCAAGATCGCTCGTGTTATAAGATTTCACCGCATGAAAATTTATCACGGCTTTGCCATAGATGATAATTTATGAACAATATATATGTTTAACGATAAAGCAGATTCAATATCCTTGTTAGAAAAAATTAAGCTTAGGTTTTCTGCACTTTTCGGGGCAGATTATAACAGAACAAAATTAGCGAAGAAGAATATAATTATTTCCTTTATTGTAAGGGGGCTGGGCATTCTCATTAGTCTTTTTATAGTGCCCTTTACTATAGGATACGTTAATCCAGAACGATATGGGATTTGGCTGACGGTTAGCTCCATGATCATGTGGTTTAATTTTTTTGATCTGGGTTTAGGAAGCGGACTTCGAAATCATTTATCCGCTGCCATTGCTTTAGATGATACAAAGAGTATAAAAAAACTAATAGGCTCGTCTTATGCCTCGCTAACCGTTATTTCAACTCTAATATGCATTTTATTTTTAATTGCCAACAATTTTATCGAATACGACCGAATATTAGGTATAGGGATTAAATACCGGCTGGAACTGCGAAATTTAATAAGCGTTCTATTTATCTTTTTTTGTGTTCAATTCATTTTACAACTTATAAACTCAATAAATTATGCATTCCAAAAGCCAGCCAATGTTTCTTTAATTTCGTTATTGGGCAACGTTTTTTCTTTGATATTTATTGTGCTTTTCAAAATAACCACCCCTGGCACTTTATTAAATTTAGGTATAGCTTATTTTTCAGGTACTTTACTTTCCTTACTCGGGGCTAACGTTTATTTCTTTTTAAAAAGAAAAGACCTAATTCCATCAATCAAAGATATTTCTTTTACAAGCGTGAGAAATATTTTAAACGTCGGAGGAAAATTTTTTATCATACAAATAGCGGCTATAGTGCAATATCAAACCGACAATGTTTTAATAAGCCGGTATTTTTCACCAACAGATGTAACCCAGTATAATATAGCCTACAAGTTATTTAACGTTGTAATGATGGTTTTCAGCATTATAATGACGCCAATATGGAGTGCAGTTACAGAAGCGAAAATGAAAAATGATTTCCAATGGATTAAAAGTATCGAAAGAAGATTGTTACGTGTCTGGTTTTATTTTACAATTTTTTCGGTGGTTTTATTAATTCTCTCTCCTTATATATACGCGATCTGGTTACATGGACTTGTAAAGGTTCCTTTTATCATAAGTATTGGTATGATGCTATATATATTGTCGGTAACTTATGGAATGATATATGTATATATATTAAATGGTTTAGGAAGATTGCAAACGCAATTTTATATTTCTATTATTACTATGGTATTGTTTATCCCGATTACTTATCTACTCGCAGTAACACTACACTTAGGGATATTTGGGATAAGCTTAGGCTTAATAATAGCCAATGCCAATGGTTTGATAGCAGCCCCACTTGAATTTCGTAAAATATTTAAAAAATATTAACACAAGTTATGCGTATTCTTTGGTTTACCAACACACAATCTTTATTTCAAGCGGAATCGACAGGTTATAATGGCGGTGGTTGGATATCTTCTTTGGAGGAAAATATTGCAAATAATACCGATATTGAACTTGGGGTATGTTTTTTTTCAGACGTAAAAACCTTCAAGGTAATAAAGAACAAAACCACCTATTATCCAGTTTGTGTTTACGATACAAAATTTAAGAGAGTTAGGCATAGGTTCCTATATAGAAACCACGACCCTATAGAGGTTGACGCGTTTATGAAAGTCATTGAAGATTTTAAACCTGAGATAATTCACATTTTTGGAAGTGAAAAGAGCTTTGGTTTAATTTCTTATCATACTAAAATACCAATAGTTATACATATACAAGGTATTCTTATTCCATACCTGAATTCTTATTTCCCGCCCGGCACAAATAAATTTGATTTCATAAGATATTATGGGCTGTTTAAATCAATCTCTTATCTTGAAAGTTACCTGAATTTTAAATACAATGCGAAAAGAGAACAATTAATTATCTCAAATTGTAGAAATTTCACAGGCCGGACAGAATGGGATAAAAACGTAGTGAGTTTATATTCCAATAAACCCAATTATTTTTACTGTAGCGAAATATTAAGAAAAAGCTTTTATACAGCACCTGTTTGGAATAATAAAAGTACCGCGCAATTAGAAATACTTACTACCATTTCGCAAAACACCTATAAGGGTTTTGATTTAATACTGAAAACCGCGAAGATATTAAAGATGTTTTCTTCTATTGAATTTTCCTGGAAAGTATATGGTATAAAATCTTATGTTTTTTGGGAGAAAAAACTGAATATAAATTCAAAAAGTGTTAATGTTCATCAGATGGGCGTTGTGAACGAAGGCTCCTTAATTAACGCAATGCAAAATGCTTCTATGTTTGTTCATCCATCATATATCGATAACAGCCCTAATAGTGTATGTGAGGCGCAGTTAGTTGGGATGCCCGTAGTCGCCACAAATGTAGGCGGTGTATCTGCGTTAATTGAGAACAATGTAAATGGAATACTCGTACCTGCCAATGACCCTTTTACCCTGGCCAGTAAAATAATGGAATTGTTTTACAATAAAGAAATGGCCCAATCCTTGGGTAAAAATGCCCGTGAAACAGCATTACAACGTCATGCTATCCAAACTATAATAGATGACACTTTAAATGTTTACAAGGCGATTTTGAATTGATCATGTTTTGTACGGAATTGTTCGGTTGAGGTTATTTTGTTATTTTAGTATATAACTAAGTTATTTTTTTGATTAAAAGTTTATAGCCATATTAAAAATGGATAATTGTATAAAATAACATTATTAAATTTAAAGTTTTTAAATCCTAAATTTGAGAGATTCTAAAATTAGATTTAAGGAAGACACGCCACTTGGGAAAAGAATGGTTTATGGGGAGTAGCATTAATTAAAAAATGTCTTATTCATTATTTGCATTGAATAAACAATATTGTATAATTAAGCAGTTTAAATATATTATTTTTTAAATTATGTTCTTGAAACTAAGTATAAGGTGTCTTTTTTTGGGGTTCTGTTTGTACCCCATTCTTGCTTTTTTTGTGGTTATTTTTAGCGGTATCGAGATTGACAAAATTTTTGGGGCACTTTCACTCGTGGTTTTTCTCGGAGTTGCTTTTAAAGTGATTACGTCAAAAGAAAAGTTTAACTTCCCTTTATATGTCTTGTTTTTTCTGCTCTTTGATATATACTCAACTACGATCAATTTAATTACCGGTTCTAATGGTTTGTATGAGGATTCTATACTGGCATATATATTCTTCAATCCCAATATTTTTCTCGTTTATATCCTTTTAATAATCGAAAATTTTGACACTAA
>JABDFM010000041.1 GCA_013286565.1 Bacteroidota bacterium | reverse complement strand
GAATATAAAAGTAGCACCCGCATCGGATGCCAACACATAAAAATCTTTTAACTGCTTGCTTACCGGCGTTGCTATTAATGGTTTACGAGCGGCTTTATGCTTGACTTGCGATATGGAGGTTGCAGCACACAGCAAAAGCATTGTTGTTAGTAATATTTGCTTAAATTGCTTGGCAATAGTTTCCATAAGGCACAAAAAAGCCCGGTTATAGTTTGCAGTTAATTAGGGTCTAACAGAACAAATTTAAAATATAAATTATAAAAACCAATATTTCAATTAAATGAGCATAAAACCCCGATTAAACCGCTTTGATTTAACAATGATCGTGATTAGCCTAGTAATAGGCATGGGGATCTTTGCCTCACCGGCTGTGGTGGCCACAAAAGCCGGTAATACCTGGATATTTTTCGGAGCCTGGATATTCGGAGGATTAGTAACATTATGCGGTGCGCTTACCTTTGCCGAGATCGGCGCGCGCTACCCAAATACCGGTGGTTTTTACAAGGTTTTTTCCTATTGCTACCACCCCGCATTCGCTTTTATGATCAATTGGGTGCTGGTGATCAGCAACGCGGCTTCGGTAGCGGCAGTTGCGCTTATCGGTTCTGACTATATCAAGCCCTTTTTGCTACCGCCTAATTTACAGAACGACACTGGCACCAAGATCATCACTATAGCATCGGTGCTAATATTATATTTTATCAATTTTTTAGGCATAAAATTGAGCGCACGTGCGCAAAGTGTGCTCATCGCTTTTAAAATGGCCCTCATTGTACTGATTTGCCTGGCTATATTTAAGAGCGATGCCGCACCTGCTGCTATCATCGCAACACCGCATACGGGCAGTTTGGTCACCGCGTTTGGGTTGAGTTTGGTCCCGGTATTTTTCACTTATGGCGGATACCAGCAAACGATCAATTTCGGTGGCGATATCATCAATGCAAAAACTAATATCCCCAAAGCCATCGCCCTGGGTATATCGATTGTTATTTTCCTTTACCTTTCTGTCAACTTCGCTTACTTTAAGGTTTTAGGTATAGGCGGGTTGCAGCATACACCTGCTTTGGCTGCTAAAATGATGGGTGTGCTATTTGGCGCTACAGGTTATAAAATAACGTCTATCTTATTATTTGGCGGGGTACTGGCTTATGTAAACGTCAATGTACTGGCTAACCCGAGGGTTTATTACGCTATGGCCGAGGATGGTATATTACCACCCATATTTAAAAGGGTAAACCCCAAGACACAGGTGCAGGAATTTGGCATGAGTTTTTTTGTAGCGGCCATCCTGATCATCCTGTTTTTTGTAAATTCCTTTAGCGCCATGCTGAACTACGTTATGTTTTTTGACACGATAGGACTTTCTCTTGCGGCAGTGGCTATTTTTATCCTGCGAAAGAAAACGAAAGACGTGGACACCAAAGAGATATACACCATCAAATGGTTTCCGCTGGTGCCGCTGATCTTTATCATTTCGTATTGGTTTGTAACCATCAATATCTTTATCACCTTCAGAGAAAACCCTTATGCAGCACTGATCTGCCTCGCCACCTACGCGGTGGGCCTGGCGATCTATTACGGCTGTACTTATGGGAAAAATAAATCATTAACCGAATAAAATGGACTTGTCATATATACTGAACGAATTAGGCGAGGAACGCGAGAATTACTTTAATGCCGTAGCCCCACCCATTATACAAACCAGCAATTTTACCTTTAAAACTATAGCCGATTTCAGGGCTGCGATGAGCGATGAGTTCAAAGCCACTTTATACTCACGAGGGCATAACCCTACGCTGAATATATTGCGTAAAAAACTGGCCGCCCTTGATAATGCCCAAGACGCCCTGGTATTCAGCAGCGGGATAGCGGCTATCAGCGTGCCCATATTGGCCCTGTTGCAGCAAGGCGACCATATTGTTTCGGTTGAAAACCCTTATAGCTGGACCATCAAATTATTCCAAAGCTTTTTGCCCAAATTTGGCATCACCACTACTTTTGTTAATGGAGCCGATATAGAGAGTTTTGAAAAAGCTATTCGCCCCGAAACTAAACTGATCTATCTCGAAAGCCCGAATACTTTTAGTTATGAATTGCAGGATATGCAGGCTGTGGCCAACCTGGCGAGAGCAAAAGGCATTATCACCATGTGCGACAACAGCTATTGCAGTCCTTATTTTCAAAAACCGATCGATCTGGGTATCGACCTCGTGGCGCAATCTGCAACCAAATACATTGGCGGGCACTCGGATGTGGTGGCAGGGGTTTTAACCGGGAATCGGGAAGTCATCGGTCGCATCTTTAATCATGAATTTATGAATATCGGCGCATCGCTTTCGCCGCACTCGGCCTGGCTGCTCATCCGCGGACTACGAACCATGCCCCTGCGTTTGAAGCAAAGTTTTGAAAGCGCCAAAATCATTACAGCGTGGTTGCAGCAGCACCTGGCAATAGATCAGGTGATCTGGCCGTTTAATGCCGATTTCAAACAGTCAGAATTGGCACACCGGCAAATGCAGGGCTGCGGCGGGATGTTCAGCTTTACTTTAAAAGAGCCCTCATTAGAGAAAATAGAAACTTTTTGCGATAAACTTCAGCATATTTTGATGGCCGTATCATGGGGCGGGCATGAGAGTTTGATCATCCCTACCATAGCTACCATTGCGAAAGATGACTATGAAATAAACAATGATCGGCATCAACTCATCCGCATGTATGTAGGTTTGGAGGAAGCTGATTATTTGATCAAAGATTTGGAGCAGGCGTTGGATTTTTGACGACATTTAGATTTGACAACTTTTAAAAAGTTGTCAAATCTTTAAGAACTGTAGCATTATACCCATCGCCTTCGTATTGTTAGTATCAATCCCAAATCCAATGAAGCGCGCACATTTATTATTGATCATTGCCGCCCTTGCACTCGGCGTAGCTGCCTGCAAAAAGGAAAACAATAATGCCGCGATAGGCAAGTGGCAGGAAACCAAATTGAGATTGTATGGTAAGGATGGTACTGGGGCTTTTTTATATGACACTACTTTCTTGCAGCCCTTTACCAGCGCGGATTTTATCCAGTTTAACACTAATAACACCTGCGTAATCGGCTCTGATTATTATTACTATCCAAACGCACCCGGAGAGCACGTTCCTCCTCAAAAAATCCCTGCTAATACATCCATACTAAATTATACCACTATAGGGTTAACGTTTGTTTTAACTTCTCAAAACAATCTTATAAATCCCGGAGGTTTTGCTACCGGGGATACCGTATCCAATATTGATTCGCACACCCTGCTGTTCCATAGCGTTGTTAATTCCCATGCAGGCGGAGTTATAAATGTATCTGATGCTTATTATACCAAATAGTTAAGGCTCTGCTTTAGTAATCCGCATCCTCCACTTTAGTACTATATTTTTTATATAAAGCCTGGGCTATTTTAACAGCGTCGCCTGTTGGCTGATCGGGGTAACGGGTAGTGTGGTTATTTGCCCATGCCCATTCCTGGTTCATCACCTGTTTTTCAAAGCTTTTCGCATCAAATTCCTTTCCTGAAGCAAGCGACTTGTTCAGTGACGAAAAATAAGCTACCCATCTTGGTTTATAAAAACCTTTGATCAGCCCTGCCCATTGCCGGTTTGAATATTCATGTAAAGGGCAATCCTTTTTACCCCAAAGGGTGATCTGGTCGCGGGCATTAAATTCGTACAAATCTTTTTCCTGTGGTGTGATGCCATTGGCGCGGGCATCAGCGATCCATTTTCCCAATAAAAAATCTTTACGCGTACTTAATAAATCGTCCATGTCATCCATCAGTTGTAAAAAATCGACGCTGTATTTTTTAAAGGCTACCGCGTTTTTCTCGGTATAAGCTTTGGCTGCCTGCTGCTGTAATGGCAACGCATAGTTGGCCAGCACCTGCCGGGTAATATCTACAATATCGTACCTGAAACCATCACTTTGTTTAAGCTTTTCAGATGCATTGATAAACAAGGCCCAGGCTTTTGCCAGTTGTTTGGGGTCGTAATCTAATTTGGTATCGGCCCAGTTATTATCCCTTTTCAGGGTAGGTCTTGCCACAATGATCGATTCAGGCCCGCCCTCGCTTAAGCCTCCGTTATAAACCGTATTTAATAATATTTTCCACGCCTGGTTGATGTTTTCGTCTTTCTTTCCATAGCGCCTGTAGGCATAATCAACCAACCATTTTTCGGGGTCGATAGGCTGATCGCGCCAAACATTGCTCATCATCAATTCAAAAAGGGCCGGGTTTTGTTCGATACCTTCAGGTGTTAAACCTATACCCACCATGTTTCCCGAATGCGGATCATGCAGCGCTGCTGATGGATCTGCCGCCACGTGGCTCATCCTGCCAAACAAACTGATATTACCGCCGAAGTTTTGCAGCATGTTCCATATCCAGGGTTTGCCGTAATAAGCATCAGTTTTTTTCCACATGGGATATTCTTCACTGTAAAGATCCAGGATGATCATCCTGTCATTGGGTACGGCATTGAGCAAAGCTTTGATCTGCGTTGTATGCCAAAACCTGCTGTTGTTATGAAAAAGCCAGCCCTGCATCACCCATTTAGCGCTGCTATCGACTTTAAGCATCGATTGGAATATCTTTTTGCTCATTTTATCCAGGTAAACGGAATCGTTGGTCGGCGGCTCATTTTCATTAAAGGTATCGGACGAATACAGATGGTCGGTACCAAAAACTTTGGTTTGCGCCTCGAGATATTTTTTTCCGATCACATCAAAAAGCGGGTCATCAGCATCCAGGATATAGGTATCATTGAAACCCTGACCCCAGTTGCTCTTTTTCAGTTTAGCGTTAGCGAATTTTTCGTTAAACGAAGGCGGTACATGACCGGTAAAAGCGGGCAGCACCGGGGTCATACCGAAAGACCGTTCCCTGGCCAATATTTTTTTCTGCAATGCCTCATGACTATCCATCCAGTTCGCCGACAGCGGGCCTCCCCATCCATCCAAATTACCCATCCATAACCACGAAAAATAGGCCGGGCCGCTAAAAAAACTGTCGAGCTCTTTATCGATAAAGCCCATACTGTGATAAACGTTTTTCCATACTGCTTCCTCGCCAGTCAAAGCAAGGGGCATATTGATACCGTTCAACGCCATCCAGTCGATCTCTTTTTCCCAGCGTTTCCAATCCCACCAGGCCATGGTATAGTTAAACGTGCAGTAGTTTAAATAATAGCGGTAAGTATACGGAGTGGCCCGGTGTATCTTCTTGTTCACCTTTGGCAAACGGGTAAGCGCCGGGATATTGGTACCGTTCCAGCCAAAATCAGCATGGCAGTATACCTTTAAATAACAACTTAATGCCGATGCGATGCACAGGTTTTTGTTACCCGCTAATACGATCTTATTCCCCTCACTGTAAAGCTCAAACACATCCTTGCCCTTTTCGGCAGGGATCTCTTTTACCACAAAATCTTGCGCCGCCGATGGCATCACCCGTTTAATAAATGCTTCGGCAGCCTCGCGTTGCACTTGTCCGTAAACGTTAGAATGAAGAAAAGCTGAGGCAATTACACTTAACAACGCTATTAATAAGGTCTTTTTCATAGATATCAGTTAAAACTAAGAGCATCAAATTACAGGCTAAATATCCCAAATAAAGCCGATTTAAACTTATTAAAATAATTTAAAAAGTACTTGCACTTTTGAGCATTTAATTATATGTTTGTATCGTTAACTAAATAATGAGTAAATACAGTACACAAGATCGTTTTATTATTCCAGGGCTCACGTGGAGTAATTTAATAGTTAAATTGGTTTGATTGAATCCTCGCATTTGCGGGGATTTTTTTTTGTGCTGTTTTTTTTGATATGATTTTACAAAACAAATAAATAGTATGGCCCGATTAAACTTATTGGAAGAAACCCGATATGAGAAGCTGCCGGTAACGGTGTATCCCGATCAGAAAGTTGCAAGCATAGCCGTAGCAAGGCGCATTGCCAACCTGATCATCAGTAAACAAAAAGCAGGCGAAAAAGCTGTGCTTGGATTGGCTACCGGTGTAACTCCCATCGGTGTGTATGCCGAACTGGTTCGTTTACATAAGGAAGAAGGATTAAGCTTTCACAACGTGATCACCTTTAATTTGGACGAATATTATCCCATGAAGCCCAAAGCCCCGCAAAGCTATGTCACCTTCATGAACGAGAATTTGTTTAATCATATCGACATTGATAAAAGCAAGGTGCATATCCCGGATGGTACTTTAGCTAAGGATGCCGTAGCGGGTTTTTGCTTAGAGTATGAAAAAAAGATCAGCGCTTTAGGTGGCTTGGATCTTCAAATATTAGGTATCGGTCGTACGGGTCACATCGGGTTTAATGAGCCGGGTTCTGCGCCAAACTCGGGCACCCGTTTGGTTACTTTGGATGACCTGACGCGTAATGATGCTTCGCGCGATTTTGGTGGTAAGCAGAATGTGCCTACCAAAGCAATCACGATGGGTATCGGTACCATCTTCAAGGCCCGCGAGATTATCCTGATGGCCTGGAGTGGTAAAAAAGCACCGATCATCAAGAAAGCGGTTGAAGGCGAAATATCGGGCGATGTACCTGCTACTTACCTGCAATTATCACAGCATGTAGAGTTTATTTTGGACCAGGATGCAGCTTCTGACCTGACCCGCTTTGGTACGCCATGGCTGGTTAAAGATTGTGTGTGGGATAATATGCTGAAAAAGAAAGCGGTGATCTGGCTGGCCGAATTATTAAACAAACCTGTATTAAAGCTGACCGAAGAGGATTACAATAATCATGGTATGGCTCAGTTGGCTGTTGAGCAGGGCCCTGTGTATAATATCAATATCGACATATTTAACCAGATGCAGCATACCATTACCGGCTGGCCGGGTGGTAAGCCGGATGCGGATGATTCACAACGTCCTGAAAGAGCTTTGCCTGCCAAAAAACGTTCCATCATTTTCTCGCCTCACCCGGATGATGATGTGATCTCCATGGGTGGTACATTTATTCGTTTGGTCGACCAGGGGCATGATGTGCATGTGGCTTATCAAACATCCGGCAATACGGCAGTATGGGATGACGATGTATTGCGCTACATGGAATTCGCTATTGATTTTAATCAAAGCATAGGGGATGATAATACGCACCTGCAAAAGCTTTATGAAGATATGCGGGCCTTTTTCGCCACCAAACAGCCCAACCAGATCGACACCATCGAAATACGCGATGTAAAAGGATTTATCCGCAAGTCGGAAGCGATCTCGGGCGCAAGATATGCCGGGTTGGATGATGACCATATCCATTTCCAGGCATTGCCTTTTTATGAAACCGGCAAAACCAAGAAGAACTCGGTTGGTGAGGAAGATATCCTGCTTACGATGGAATTATTACAAAAAGTAAAACCGCAGCAGGTATTTGTAGCAGGTGATTTTGCTGACCCGCATGGGACACACCTGGTTTGTTTTAACATAGTGATCGCTGCGCTGCGCAGGCTAAGGGAAACTGAAGACTGGGTAAAAGATTGCTGGGTATGGATGTACCGCGGCGCATGGAAAGAGTTTGAAACTTACGAAATAGAAATGGCGGTACCGCTTTCGCCGCAGGAGGTTTTACGGAAACGCAATGCTATTTTCAAGCACCAGTCGCAGAAAGACAGGGCGGTATTCCCCGGTGATGATGCCCGCGAATTTTGGGTACGTGCCGAAGACCGTAACCGCGAAACCGCCCAATGCTACGACCGCCTCGGCCTCGCCGAATACCAGGCGATGGAGGCTTTTGTGAGGTATCATTTTTAGGGGTGGTACAGGGCGGTTGGCGCCAGGCGTTGGAGAAATATAAGGGAGGCGGGGGCTTCCCTTTTTTGTTTGGGGATATATAGGCACACGCGACACGCGTGCGCCAGCGGGGGGCCAGCGGGGGGTGATACATTATCTATTCTTTATGTTTAGAATTCATTTGTATCTTAGAAAATCTAAATCCTAAACATCAGATGAATAACTTCTCTCTACAAAGCCAGTTTACATTAAAGGAATACAGGCAGATTTATTACGTATTACTGTATAATAAAATATGGATAATTTTACTTTCCATATTTACAGTGTTGTTTATTATTTGTACCTGCGTACTGTGGCTCACACACAATTACCATATACTAAACAGTGATTATTATATGTACGCGACAGCAATAGCAATGATAGGTATTTGGATACCACTACTTTCTCTTTTTACCATCCGCAGAAATTTCAAACTTGCTTATAGAATACAAGAATTGACCACATACAATTTTTCAGATGAGGGGGTTGCAGCAATTGGAGAGTCATTCAGCAGCACGTCAGATTGGGAGAATATCTATAAAGTGAAAATAATTAAAGGTTGGCTCATTCTTTATCATAACAGGATGGTAGCCAATATGATCAAAATAGAACCGACTGACGAAAAACATGTAGAATCGTTAAAGAAATTCCTTAAAGCCGGTAATTTTAAGATCAAACTTAATTGGTAAAGCATCCGCGTTTCACTGTTTCATACCTGCAACCAGTGAAATTGATGAAATATCATAAGTCAGTTTTGGGGGTTATCCAACAAGGAAAGGCGCTTATTGTAATAAATATCAGCTTAAAAGAGATAACCTGCAGACAGGCCTAAGGCTCTGATTTTGTTGCTAATACCCCAGGCGACACTTGTTAAACCTAAACCATAGTTCAGATCAATAGTAAAATACTTTTTTAGTTCAACTCCTGCCATAAAATTGACGCCATAATTGACACGCTTATCATCCTTGTTTTGATCGTTTCCAAATGATATCTCCCCATGGTGATCATATGTCTCTGAGCCCGTAACATCCTGAGTATATGTACCTGACAGGCCGTAATCCATATATGGCCCTCCACCTGCATAAATTCTCACTCCAGGTGCAGCTTGTAGCTTATAGAGCACGTTAACCGGAAGCTCTAGAAACTTATATTTCGTGGTACCTGCCACACGAAAGACGTAGTTTTGACTATTGGTTATATAATCATACTCTTCCGTATATTTTGAGCCTTTTGTAATAAAAAGCAGTTCTGGCTGTACACTAAAATGCTGGAATCCAACATCAGCAGTTAAACCAGCCTGGTAGCCTGTGGCGTTTTGATGGGTGCCGATAAAATTTGTTGTTGAGCCGTTGAAGACTATAGTTGATAAATTTGCACCCGCTTTAATACCAAAGGTTAAATTTTGCGCAAAGGAAAACGTAGTTAATAATACCAGTGAAATGGTTAGTAGAAGTTTGTTCATGTATAAGATTTAAGTGCCGCAAATGTAGAGAAAATACAACATTTCGCCAATTTTGTCCTTGCATTACTTCGCCTTCGTTGGTGTTGTCACCAACGAACCGTAAACCTCTCAATACCGGAAAGAAAAAAGATCAGGGCTTGTTGGTGACAACACCAACAAGGGCGAAGGGAAAAAGTGTTTCACTTGTTTCACTGTTTCATACTGCAACGAGTGAAACCTCCGCTCCCGCAAGCGTCCCGCTTGTGGCTATTCGGTTGCCTTTCATCGTAGAAGATTCCTCGCTTCGCAATCGGAATGACAAGTTGTTTTATGATCTGTTGAAGTAATCAGGGTAATCCTTTAATCACACAAATCATGGTTCAGACAAATGCGTTAGCGATGGCAGTGGATACCGGCCCGAGTTTAAGGCCTGCAGGCGTATGATCCCGATATTAATCGGGACAGGCCTACCAGCGCGCCCGCTGGTAAGCGGGAACGCCCAAAAGATGGCGCAATGCGGTCTTTTTTTTAATGCCTTGCCCGCTTTTTCAATACCCCGCCAGCAGCTTCTTTTATGGTGCCGGTAAACATAAAGGCTTTGGGGTCGATGCTGTAAACAATATTTTTAAGGCGCCTTACTTCTAAACGGGTAACTACGGTAAAAATGATATCAACCGGGTGACTTACTTCAAAACTTTCTTTTAAAAATCCGCGTTCGCCTTTATAGATGGTGATTCCCCTGCCTAATTTCAGCACCAGTTCCTGTTTGATTAGTTCGCTCTCGCCGGAGATGATGGTAAAGCCGGTATATTCTTCAAGCCCCTCTATCACGAAGTTGATGGTATGCGATGCCGCATAATAGGTCATTACCGAATACAATGCTGTAGGCAGGCCCAGTTTAATAGCCGCGACCGAAAAGATAATGATGTTGATACCCAGTATGATCTCGCTTACGGTAAAGCTGCTTCTTTTTAGGGTATATAACGCCAATACTTCGATGCCATCCAATGCGCAGCCGCCACGGATGGCCAACCCAACACCTGTACCCATAAACACACCGCCAAAAATACTGACCAGCAATTTATCAGAAGTAACCACCGGGTACGGGATAAATTGCAGGCAAAGCCCCACACCAATGATTGCGGCCAGTGTTTTCCATGCGAAACGGCTGTTTACCTGGAATATACCCATGATGATAAAGGGGATATTAGCAGGGATGATCACATACGCGATATTGATGTGATATAACTCGTGGATGAGCAATGATATACCGGTAACGCCGCCGTCGAAAAAACTATTCGGTACCAGGAAACCCTTTAAAGCAAAACCGCAAATCAAGATTCCGGCTATGATATATGCCGCGTCTTTGGTTGATTCTAAAAGCGAATGTTTAATAACAGGGATTGGGGCTTCCATTTAAAGCGTCGTATTTAAATTTTTGATTTTACTAATCTAATATATTGTTCTTTTTTAGGCTGTCGTAATTTTACAGAAGTTGCGGTGAAATAGCGATGATTTTCCATAAAATCCTCCTGCTGCATATTCCACTCTTTTTCATTTTTAACCAAACATTCAGCATGTAACTCCAAATACAATGTGTTGCTGAGTAAAAAAAAATCATCTCGGCCCAGGTAATCCAGGTCGGCATCACATAATATTTCTTCCAGGCGGGTATGTGGCGATTGGGGTATCTTAGTAGCCATGATCATACCGCATATTAATTCAATTTCGGCCGGTTGATAGTTGTAGGCCGGTAAATAACGTCGTGCTATGACACAGGATTCCAATTCGTGCCCGTCGCGCTTCTTTATAAACCCAGCATCATGAAACAGGGCGGCTGCAAGCACCAGTTTTTGTTCGTAACTCGAAATACCCTCCCCTTTTGCTATTCTTTCGGTAGCACGGTACACATCTGTAGTGTGATTAATGCCGTGATACAACAAATGTGCGGGAAGCTCTTTCTGTAGTTTGTTTAAAATAAAGTTACCCGCTTGTTTAAGTTGCATTTATACCGTTAGCATTATGTCGCTAATATATTTAATGTTTTTGGTAAATGAAATACAAGTCGCTAACTGATACATTCTTAACTGCCAACTCATCCCGATAGCTATCGGGACTGCCAACTACTTCTTCAGCCCTATCTCGCGCAAACGTTCATCGAGGTATTCGCCGGCGGTTATATCGCTGTACTTTTTCGGGTGGGCCGCATCAATGCACGATGGCAGGCAGGTGAGATCCATTGCTGATTTCGGGTGTAAAAAGAAGGGCACCGAAAAGCGCGAATTTTTCATCTGCTCGCGCGGGGGGTTAACTACCCGGTGCGTGGTTGATTTGAGCTTGTTGTTGGTTAAACGCTGCAGCATATCGCCCACGTTAACCACCACATCTTCGCCGTGCGCTTTTACCGGAAACCAGTCGCCGTCGCGGGTAAGTACTTCAAGCCCGTCGGCGCTGGCGCCTATTAAAAGGGTGATGAGGTTAATGTCCTCATGTGCGCCTGCCCGTACCGCATCATCCGGGAGGGAATCAGGGTCTAAGATAGGGAAGTAATGTAAAGTGCGTAAGATGGAGTTTCCATTATGCACTTTATCATCGAAATAATTTTCAGAAAGGTTTAAATATACCGCTATAGCGCGCAACAACTGCTTCCCGGCGGTTTCCAGTTTTTGGTAGATCTCGCGTGTTGTCGGGTTAAACTCAGGCAGTTCCTCCACTACCAGGTTCTCGGGATATTCATTTTTAACCGGGTCGTTATCGGTAATGGTTTGGCCTATCTGCCAAAACTCTTTCAGATCGGGGGTTTTAAAACCTTTGGCGGTTTCTTTTCCTTTACCGGTATAGCCCCGCTGACCGGCCAGCTCGGCCTTTTCGTATTTTAATTTGGTTTCAGTAGGCAATGTAAACAGGGCCTTTACCTGCTCATACAGTTTATCGATCAACTCCTTGCTTAAGCCATGATTGGTGATGGTAACAAACCCGGTTTCATTGAATGCGCTACCGATATCATCTGAAAAACGCTTACGTTCATCGGGAGTGCCGTGTATATAAGTATTCAGATCAAGACGGGGGATATTTACTGTGCTCATAGTAGTACTGTTTTGATTCGGATAAAATTATTAATTATCCGATGTATATAAGCCCTATGTTAAAAAATATTGTCTAATAGAAGGTGCTGAATTTATTGGCGCCCATTTTTAACTGTTTCAGAATTAATTAATTAGATTTAATTTTATCATAATTATTTACCTGATTTTATGGAAAAGAAAGAAGCCTTCAAATTCAGCGGCCAGGATGCCGAGTATTACGACTATTATCTCGGCCCTATTTTTTTTGAACCTTATGGGCGTTACCTGGCATCAAAAATTGATATTGAAGGTGTAGGATCGGTACTGGAAATAGCCAGCGGCACAGGCAGGGTGACCCGGCATATCCGCAAAGCGCTGCCGCCGTTTGTAAAACTGATAGCATCAGACATCAGTAATGATATGCTGACTATAGCGAAGCGCGAATTATCTAATGATAACATTCAGTTTATGGTTGAAGACGCGCAAAATTTGTCTTTCCCTGATAATTCGTTTGACCTGGTGATCTGCCAGTTTGGGATGATGTTTTTACCTGACAAAAAAAGAGGGTTTGATGAAATATACCGGGTTTTAAAACCCGGTGGAAAGTTTATGTTTTTTACCTGGGATGATACCTTGAATATGCCAATATTCAAACTGATGATCAATGAAATGATTGTTCCAAATTTTGATGGTGAAGATACCTCGCGCTTCTTTACTCCTTTTTCACTACATAACACAGTACAGCTTGAGCGATTTTTAATTGACGCCGGGTTTAGAGAAGCCAGATCTGAACGGGTCGCGTTGACATCAGGGGCGCCATCAGCAGAAAATGTGGTTGATGGGTTCTTACGGAAACACATGCTTGGTAAAGAAGTTGCTGCTAAAGATGCATCCCTGCTTGAACCATTAGCCCAAAAAATGGAGAGGATGATCGGCTTACAATTCGGTACTTCCGATCTGACCTTTGACCTCTCCGCATTTTTGACTGCAGGCGTAAAATAGCGCTCGCACGACAACCTAAGTAACGCGCTTGTTACATTTATTAAAACAATTAGCAGTTTAAACGTTTTATAGTTTATCGGATCAAAATAATGTATCCGATTTGTATAAGACTTTTAATAAATTATGAGAACCTTGAATAAAATATGGGGTATTGGATTGCTGGCAATGATCATATCGCTGGCTGCCCCCAAAAAAACGATGGCACAGGATGGCTACGTTTCTGACCAGGAATTTTATGACCAGTTGCAACCCTATGGTACTTGGGTAAGCGACCCGCAATATGGCAATGTGTGGGTACCAGATGTGGATGAAGATTTCAGGCCCTACGCATCGCGCGGGCACTGGGTGGTAACAGATTATGGTAATACCTGGGTATCAGATTATCCCTGGGGATGGGCCACTTTCCATTACGGCCGCTGGCGCTATGATGATTATTATGGCTGGGAATGGATACCGGGTCATCGGTGGGCACCAGCCTGGGTTAGATGGCGCCATGGCGGTGGATATTACGGATGGGCGCCATTAATGCCTGGAATAAGCATCAGCATATCGATAGGCGGTGGTTACCATGAGCCTGATAATTACTGGGTGTGCGCACCGCAGGCATATATTGCCAGCCCCAACATCTACAATTATTATGTACCGCCAAGCCGGTCGGTAACTATCATACAGAACACTACTATTATTAATAATACCTACGTTAAAAACAATATTACTTATGTGAGCGGCCCGCGTGTGCAGGAGATCAGGCAGGTTACCCATAATAATAACGTAAGGATCTATAATATAAATAATGCCAGCGCACCGGGAACTGCCCGTGTTAGCAACAATACGGTTAATATTTACAGGCCGGCAATACAAGCATCAGCTACCGCCCATCCTGCAAGGGTGGTGGATGCCACTGCCTACAAAAACCAGCACCCTAATGAACGCATTGCGAACAACGCCTCAGCAGGGGGTGCCGGGTTTAACCGCCCTAATGCAGTAAAACTGGCTACAGTTGCCCGCAGCACTACACCGGATACCAAAGTTGTGCGTGTTAACCAGCCTAATAATAACAGGCCAGCTGCAACACAACCAAACCGCCCTAACAACGCGCAACAGGCGCAACAGCAAGTGCAGCAGAAGCAACAGCAGGCTCAACAAGGCCAGCAGCATTTGCAACAACAAAAGCAACAGGCCCAGCAGCAAGTGCAGCAAAAGCAACAACAGGCCCAGCAACAAGGCCAACAGCATTTGCAACAACAAAAGCAACAGGCTCAGCAGCAAGTTCAGCAAAAGCAACAACAGGCCCAGCAGGCGCAGCAACAAGGCCAACAGCATTTGCAACAACAAAAGCAACAGGCTCAACAGCAAGTGCAGCAAAAGCAACAACAGGCCCAGCAAGCTCAACAACAAGCTAAGCAACAAGTACAGGCGCAGCAACGTCAGGCACAGCAGCAAGCTCAACAACAGCAACAAGCGCAGCAGCGTCAGGCGCAGCAGCAAGCCCAACAGCAGCAGCAGGCACAGCAACGCCAGGCTCAACAACAAGCTCAACAACAGCAACAAGCTCAGCAACGCCAGGCTCAACAACAAGCTCAGCAGCAGGCTAAGCAGCAGCAACAAGCCCAGCAGCGCCAGGCTCAACAACAAGCCCAGCAGCAGGCCAGGCAACAGCAGCAAGCACAACAACGTCAGGCGCAGCAGCAAGCACAACAGCAGCAACAGGCGCAACAACGTCAGGCCCAGCAACAAGCTCAACAGCAGGCCAGGCAACAGCAGCAGGCACAACAACGCCAAGCGCAGCAGCAAGCCCAACAACAAGCTAAGCAGCAGCAACAGGCGCAACAACGTCAGGCGCAACAACAGCAACGTAAACAACCGCCGCCCCCACCTCCAGACCAAAAGAAGTCGGGTGAGCGCTAATATTTAAAAACAATTAAATAGCACATATAGTAACTTGTATGTGCTATTTTTACGTCTTAATTTACCGGTTTATGTTGTTTAAACAATTACGTTCAGTATATCTTACGCTCATACTATTTATAATTGTTTTACCATTTACCGCTCAAGCACAACAGCACAAAGCCGACGACAGCAAGCAGATCACCTTTATTGAAAACTCATGGGCCGAAGCATTGAAACAAGCCTCAGCCCAAAACAAGTACATCTTTGTTGATGCCTACGCCAGTTGGTGCGGTCCCTGCAAAATGCTTAAAGCCACCAGCTTTAAAAACAGCAAGGCAGCAACATTCTACAATAAGAACTTTATCAACGTGGCTATTGATATGGAAAAAGGCGATGGCCCGCAGCTTGCCGCTCAATGGGGTTTGCAGGCGTATCCAACACTTATTATATTTAGTGCTACCGGTAAGCCGGTATTAGGCAGTGTGGGCTATATCAATGCCGATCAGTTGGTCCGTTTTGGTGAGGCTGCGCTAAAAAAATAGCCTGTTTTGTGAGGTGTGAAGATTTATAAAAATTTCAATTTTGGTGCATTAGTTTTTCATAAATGGTATTTTTGACTATTATCATTTGAGTGTAATTATTTGATTGATAATTTGTTGCCTGTTCTTTCAATAAAAGATCGCCCTTTTGACCCAGCTGTTTGTCTATTTGCAAAGAATTAAGTTGCTTGTAATAAGTATATTAAATACATTTGCGCGCTTTTTAGCCCCTATTTGGTATGGATTCTCATCTTAAAAAAGTTACAACAGCAGGAATGCTGATCACCCTCGGGATCATTTTCGGGGATATTGGTACATCACCATTATACACTTTTCAGACTTTGTTACAGGAGGGCGGTACATCAAGTCAGGATTTTGTCTTCGGGGCAATTTCGTGCGTGTTCTGGACATTGACCCTGCAAACTACCTTTAAATATATTTTTATTACGCTGCGTGCAGATAACCACGGTGAGGGTGGTATATTCTCGTTGTTCGCACTGGTGAGGCGATATGGTAAATGGTTGGCTATCCCGGCCATTATAGGTGCCGGTACTTTGCTTGCCGATGGTATTATCACCCCGCCTATATCAGTGGCTTCGGCTATTGAAGGCTTGGGCGAGGTACCTAAACTTGCAAATATCATGGTACCCGGCAGCAGGCTTATCATTGGCATTGTAATAGGCATCATCCTGTTGCTGTTCGTTTTTCAGCAATTCGGCACCAAGGTAATAGGCGCCGCCTTTGGCCCTGTAATGCTGGTATGGTTCCTGATGATAGGAACGCTTGGTGCCTTGCAGATTGCACATCTCCCGTCTGTATTAAGGGCTTTAAATCCCTATTATGGTGCGCACATGCTTGCCACACATCCACGCGGGTTCTGGCTTTTAGGTGCCGTATTTTTGTGCACTACAGGGGCCGAGGCCCTGTATTCAGACCTAGGCCATTGCGGGCGAAAAAACATCCAAATGACCTGGATATTTGTTAAAACTACATTAGTGCTTAATTACCTGGGGCAAGGCGCCTGGGTGCTCTCGCAGGCTACTAAACCAAATTTTACAACTGTAAACCCTTTTTATGCCATTGTACCCCACAGCTTTTTGATACCCAGTGTGATCATCGCCACCTTTGCTACTATTATCGCGAGCCAGGCATTGATTAGCGGTTCCTTTACGCTGATCAACGAAGCCATTATCATGAATTTCTGGCCGCGGGTAGCTGTAAAATATCCATCCAACATACGCGGACAGATCTATATCCCTGTGATTAACTGGGTGCTTTGTTTTGGCTGTATCGCCGTAATTTTATATTTCCAGACATCTGCCGCCATGACCGCGGCTTATGGGTTCTCCATCACCATAGCCATGCTGATGACCACCATATTGATGTATTATTACATGCGCTACAAAAGGCATTGGCCAATATGGGTGGTTACCATTATACTGTGCGTATTCCTTTCAGTAGAGTTCTCCTTCTTCCTGGCAAACTCGGTTAAAATATTGAAAAGGTTATTCTTCCTGGTATTTGAATTTGGGTTGATATTTACCATGTATGTTTGGTTTAAGGCCCGCAAGATCAACAACCGTTTCCTGCATTTTATCGATCTGAAAGACCAGATACCATTGCTTACCGCTTTGAGCGCCGACCAGGGAGTATCAAAATATGCTACGCACCTGGTTTATTTAACAAAGGCCAATAACAGCAAGCAGATAGAGCAAAAAATAATGTATTCCATTTTGAGCCGGAAGCCCAAACGAGCGGATGTGTACTGGTTTTTGCACATCGAGCGTACGGATGATCCCTATACGATGGAATACAGCGTTGAAGAAATTGAAGACGACAAGGTGATCAGGGTAGAGTTCCGCCTCGGTTTCAGGATACAGCCGCGTATTAATGTGTTATTCAGAAAAGTGGTGGAGGATATGGTTACCCGGAACGAATTGGATATTTTGAGCCGTTACGAATCCCTTAACAAATTTAACCTGGCGGCCGATTTTCAGTTTGTGATCATCGAGAAATTCCTGTCGTACAACAACGAGTTCAGCTTTAGCGAAGGGTTTATTCTGAACAGCTACTTCGCGATAAAGAAACTGGCCCAGGGCGAAGCCAAAGCCTTTGGTTTGGATACCAGCGAAACAAGGGTTGAAAAAATACCGCTGATCGTAAAACCGGTAACCAATGTTGTTTTAAAACGGATAGATCCGTTACAGGCATATAAAGAAGAGCAATTTTAGGAAAGGTAGCAGGGTTTGGAAGACCAGGAAAAGAGGGCTGGGTCGTGCGATTCCTTCCTCGGGGAAGGAGGAGGTAGGGGTAAAACAGTCCGCTAAACCCCACCCTGCACCCGCCCCAGGGCGGGAATCGCTCTGACAATCATCAAACAGTAGCGTACCTACGGCACGCAAAACGTGCATTATTAAATTTTCTACTAACGTTTTGCACCGATGGTGCAATCTCTCAAATACTTTCTGGCTTGATTGCCAAATAACATTATCAATTTAATATTTCAAAGAACGATTTCAATTAGTTATCGCAACTAATTGGATATGGTGGTCCCGATAGCTATCGGGAGCCGGTACAATGAATTGACGAGGCATGAAATAGTTGTATCGTCGCTTAGACTCACCCGGTCTTTGCTGCGCTCGACCACCCTCTCTACGGCAAGCCGTAAAGAGGGTTTTTAATACGTTTTATTTTATTATCCCCTCTCTACTTTGTAGAGAGGGTCGACCATCCGCTGGCTAGCAGAGAAAGTCGGGGTGAGTCAACGGGACATATACAAATTTACCGAAACCGTTTCAATAATGCACTGACACTGTTTTGTCAGTACATCAATAGTTAAACTAATTAACTTTTGATACCGTTCCAAAGTGTTCCACATCTAAAAAATGTAACGCCCTTCATCGGAACCCTGCGGACTGAAAAGTGGATGTTGTAAATAAAAACCCTGTTATTTTATCTATGTATTTTATAAAAAACACGCTATTTTCACCGGGAGATTTAACACTATTTTAATCAGCTGAAAATCCGGTCACGAATATGCCTGAAAGAGTTTTAATTGTGATCCCCTGTTATAACGAAGAAGACTCGCTGCCATTGGTTTTACATAAGCTGGAGATGACCAGGCTACCCGCAGGTTATCTGATGAAAGTGTTGGTGATCAATGATTGTTCAAAAGACCGTACATCAGCCATCGCTAAATTATTCCATGCGAAGGTGATCGATCTCCCGGTTAACCTCGGCATCGGAGGCGCCGTGCAAACCGGGATATTATACGCCCGTGATAATGGCTTTGACATGGCGGTACAAATGGACGGCGATGGGCAGCACCCGGCTGATCAGCTGGCGAAGATGATCGCGTTTCGCGAAGAAACCAAAGCCAATGTGGTGATCGGTTCCCGCTTTCTGGAGAACGAGGGTTTTCAGTCGTCATTTGCCCGCAGGCTGGGGATCAAATATTTTCACTGGCTTAACCGGTTATTTACCGGGCTGCATATTTACGATAGCACATCCGGCTTTAGATTATTTGACAGGGCGGCTATTGAAATTGCCGCGGTAAATTATCCCGATGAATACCCCGAGCCTGAATCATTGATATCGTTCTCAAAAAAAGGATTAAAAATTAAGGAAGTAGCGGTGGTGATGAGCGAGCGGTTGGGCGGCAAATCATCTATACGCCACTTCGGCTCGCTGTACTACTGCTTTAAAGTGAGCCTGGCAATGTTATTTTCATTCATACGTAAAACCTGATCATTATGGCCAAAATACAGATCATCACCATCGCTGCGAATGTTTTGTTTATCCTGTACATTTCGCGCCTCATCATCAAAAATAAACTGAGGGAGGAGTACGCTATTGTTTGGGTGATATGCACCATTTTCCTGATGCTGTTTTCCTTTTGGAGAAATGGCCTTGAGGTAATGGCCCGGCTCACAGGTGTTTACCAGGCGCCTAATTTGGTTTTTACGGGCTTCATTTTCGCCATACTGATCTACCTGCTGCACCTGAGCGTAGTAGCCTCCAAATTGCATAACGACAATAAAAAGCTGGCCCAGGAACTATCGCTGCTAAAAGAACAATTCGACAAGCATTTAACCGATACCAATAAATAAACGCAAAATTAAATGAGTGAATTATCCTGCCCCGTTTGCGGTAGCCCTTTGAGATTAAAGCACAGGCTAAAGTTTAATGTATATCAATGCGCCAATTGCAGGCTATTAAACTCTGATGCCAAATTTGAACATTCTTTCCAATCCGACCTGGAACCTGACGCGCGCGACTCAGCTTTAAAGGTTTTGCGGGTGATGAATTTCAAAACCATTATTGCAAAGCTTAAAGCGATTAAGGACAAAAAACTGGAGGGGCTGGAAATAGGCAGCGGTAATGGCTGGTGGCTGGAGGAATGCAAAGAACAGGGCATCAAATGCATAGGGATTGAGCCCGAAAGAACTTATGAGAACTATCACCAGGAAAAAAACCTGGATATAGTTTATGGTTTTTACCCTGATGTGAGCCCGAAAAAACAAGGCGGGTACGACTTTATTATTTTTAATGATGTATTTGAACATATCCCTGATATCAACAGCCTGGTAGAAAGCCTGAAAACTGATCTGGCTGATGATGGTATCCTTATCATTAACATCCCGATGAGCACCGGCTTTTTTTACAGGGTGAGCACCCTGCTTCATCGGTTTGGTTTCAATAATTCATTAACCCGGATGTGGCAGTTTAATTTCCACAGTCCGCACATGAATTATTTTAACGAAAGCAACATGAAGATGCTGCTTGAAAAACACAGCTGCACGGCTGTTGATGTTTTTAAATTGAAATCGCTTGATCTGCAAAGCACTAAAGACAGGATGCTTGCCGACCGCAGCATGAGTAAACTGAAGGCTTCAGTAATGACCTCCGTTTTGAAAGTGATGAAGCCCATTATTGATAACTCAGAGCCGGATATTAAGGCGTTTTTCTTTAAGAAGAGACAGTAATCATAAAGAGAATTGTCATTTCGAACGAGGAGAAATCTTTAACTAGCGAAAGGCGGGCTATGCAAGTAGGCGACCTGTAAGGCGTTTAAGATTTCTCTCTGTCGTTCGAAATGACAACTAATTTTATTTTTTCAACGCCCGTTGTTTTTCCCATACCGCTGCTGCCAGGTTGTTTTTGAGCCTTTCATTGCCCGGGTTGATTTTTAATCCCTTCTGGCCCATTTCAATAGCGTTATCCCACAAACCCAATCGGGTGTATGCTGTGCACAGGTTGTTGTAGGCCAGGTCATAATCCGGCTTTATAACCAACGCGCTTTCGCAGGCTGCAATACAAAGTTCATATTGCCTGCGGTTATAATAATCCAGGCTTTGGCTCAAGTAGTCTTCAGCGGTTTGCGGTTTGCCGTTTATTGTTTGTATCGGTAGGCGATGATCTATCACCATTGCCAAATTGTTTTTAGCCAGCTGATAACCTGGTCTTAGAGCCAATGCTTTATTTAATGCTTCTGCAGCCTGAGCATATTGGCCCATGGCATTATAAGCGCAACCTATGTTGTTATAGGCATCAACACAATCACTTTTTAATTTAATGGCTTCCTGCGCTGCGGCAATGGCTTGATCATATTTTCCTTCCTGGTAATAATCCAGGCTCAGGGCCAGGTACTTTTCTGCCGTTGGCGATAGTTTTACTTTATCAGCTTCAACATCGGCTTTGCTTTTTCCTTGTTGGCTGTCAGTAAGAGCGCTTAGAGCATCTGGATTACCGGGCGCAATGTGCAGAGTGCTGTTAGCCAGGTTTTTCAAGTCGACCCAATCCCCCAGTATCTCATAAGTTTTCATCAGGAGCACACGGGGTTCAAGATAGGAGTTGGATAAAGCGATTGCCTTCTGCAGCATCACTACGGATTCCACAAAACGCGCCTGGTAAAATAAAAACTGCCCGTATAGATAAAAGTGACTTGGATAAGAAGCGCCCAGTTCAATGCCCTGCAAATAATATTTTTCGGCACTGACCATATCGCCGGTCCGTTCTTTCAGCACCCCCATGTTGGCATAAACAAAAGAATACGTGGGCAATAATTGCATCGCTTTAGTAAAATAGTGTTCAGCCGTGGCATAGTCCCCATCCTGTAACCGGATCAGTCCATAATTCATCAACCCCCTGCCATTTTTTGGACTTTTTACGGTGACGTTCAGCCACAGGCTTTCCTCGCTATGCCAAACGGTGTTGCGTTTATAGGTGCCGTAAGCGCAAGTGGACAGCAATATTAAAACAGGCGCCAAAATCAATTTCTTGTATGCGGGTGAGTTTGCTCCCTGCGTTAGCTTAAATACCAACAGGCCAAGCACCCAGCTTACGCTGATGGCCAGTCCCACAAAAGGGAAAAACATCCGATGGTCATTCAGCACCTCACCAAGCGGTATGATGCTGGATGTAGGCGCAAGGGCTATAAAGAACCACAGTATCCCAAAGCTGATTGGACGAAGCAATGCAGTTTTTGATGTGTAAAAGGCAATGATGAGCATCACCAGTATAAACCCGCAGCCGATAAAAAAGCGGGCATCCCGGATATTGGGCAATAGGCCCCAATCCGAATCCGCGCTCAACCCCGTTGGCCAAAAGAAGGTGCAGAAATAATGGAATATCACATACGGCTGGGTGATGAGATATTGAATTGGCGAACTACCGCCGGGTTCCCAGGTTTTTGGAGTTAGCCTATCGACCAGCAAATACAGCAACGCACAAAAAATAAAGGCGGGTAAGCTCTTAAGGATACTGTTCCATAATTGTTTCAGGTGTGCTTTTTTGAAGATATCGGTAAGACTGATCTTTTCTTCGAACAGCAGGATATAAAAAAACAAGAGCGGGGCAAACATAACGGCAGGTGGTTTGGCTAAAATGCCTATGCCGACAGGTATCAGGTAAATGAACGTCCTCCGGCAAAATGGAGAATATTGGAATAAGGCAAAACCTGCTAGTACAGCCAGGGTAGATTGTATATCCGCACGGGCTATAATGTAATTCACAGTTTCGGCGATGGCAGGATGCAGCATATACCAGGTTACCGCAAACAACGCCACATAGCCAACATTTTTATTGGGTGAGGACAAGTTGAGCAGCTTATTAAAAAACAGCAGCATCAGTAAGCCCTGCGCCATGAACAAAATAAATGTAGATAGATGAAAGGCAAACAGGTTATAACCATTACCCAATTTATAATCCAGTGCTAATGAGGTTTCCACAACAGGTCGGTACGCCTGGTTTTGGGGCAGCACACTGCTGGTTGTGCCATCCTTAAAAAACTGCGGAACATTTTTAAGATCACGGATATAAGGGTTTTCCACTATGGAATGCATATCGTCAAAATGAAACCCGTTTTGGAAATGATTGGCGTAAACCGCGGTTACAGCAATCATCAATAAAATAATATAGGTTAGTAGAGGATTTTTTTTCACTTAGCGATATACAGTTTATTTGTTCGAAAATTAATAATAATTAAGCAAAACGTATAAATATAGTATTTACGTGTATTTATGTAATTTAACATCATGGAAATAAAATACACCTGCACCGCCTGGGGATGCGAAAAAGTTGATGCCGCCGGGTTGATCAATAAAGTGGCCGGGGCCGGATATGATGGGATCGAGATCAACATGCCCATCGGCGGTACATTTGCAAGTGAATTTATCTCCGCTTACGAGTCCCTGTTAAAAAGCAGGCCCGGTTTTATTTTTATTGCACAGCAGTTAACCAATCCTGAAAATGAAAACGTAGATACCTATATCAGTAAACTTGAAAAGCGATTGCTGGAGTTGGCTGCTTACCAACCCCTCTTCATCAATTCGCATACGGGTAAAGACTATTATTCTTTTGATGATAATTGCCGGGCTATCGAAACCGCTTTAAATGTGAGCAGTAAAACCGGCATACCTATTTTGCATGAGACCCACAGGGGCAGGTTTTCGTTCCATGCTCCTACTCTGTTGCCTTATCTGAAAAAATTCCCTGAAATGGAACTGGTGGGCGACTTCTCGCATTTCTGTACCGTATCTGAAAGTATGCTGCACGACCAGCAGGCTATTCTTGATCAGATCATTCCGCATGTTTCGCACCTGCACGCGAGGGTTGGTTTTGAGCAGATGCCGCAGGTAAGCAATCCTTTCGCACCCGAATGGAAAGATCACCTGGATCGATTCACCGGCTGGTGGGACCAGGTTTTGGCCCATCAAAAATCAGCAGGCAAACAAGAGTTTACCATCACACCCGAATTTGGCCCACCGCCTTATATGCCCGTCATGCCATTTACCCAGGTGCCATTAAGCGATCAATGGGAAGTGAATTTGCAGATGAGAGAGTATTTGAAGGAGCTGTATATATTGAATAAAAAAGCCTTCAGAAATTAATCTGAAGGCTTTGTGGGAGTTACTGGGTTCGAACCAGTGACCCTCTGCTTGTAAGGCAGAAAATAAGCCTATTTTATGCTATATGTTTATTAGCGAAATAATATGTAAATACACTGATTTACAGCTAATTATTAATAGTTGTTATTTTTATTTTATTTGTTTATTTTGTATTCCTGTATGCAAATCGTATGCAAATTGTTTATATTTGCATACAGAGATTTACAAAAATGGAAAAAGAAGTATTTATATCGCTTTACCTGGACACCCGCAGGATCAAATCAAATAACCTTTACCCGGTTAAGATTAGAGTGTTTACGACCAGTCCCCGCGTACAAAAGCTTTACCCTACCAAGTTTGAGTTTACTCAAAAAGAATTTGAAAGTATTTGGGAAACCACAAAGCCCCGGAAAGAACTTAAAGAAACCCGCAGAGCCTTACAAGCTGTTGAAACTTTGTTTATTGAAACAGCTGATTTAATCAGTCCCTTTAGTTTTGAACAATTTGAAAAGAAACTTTACCGGGGTAAAGGGGAGGGCGAAAATGTATTTTATCAGTATGGTTTAATCATACAAAAGTTAAATGGGAACAATCAATTAGGTACGGCCAGTAATTACGACCTAAGTTTAAAATCGCTTAAACTTTTCATTTTACATTTAAAAGGTAAAGAGATAACGGACAAAAAGGAACTTGAAACAGCATTGGAAAGCATTAAAAAACTTTTATTCAGTGAAATTACCCCGGCATGGTTAAATAAATACGAAAGCTATATGATTAATACCAAAAACCGCAGCCGTACCACAGTATCAATTTATTTAAGGGCTTTAAGGACTGTATTTAATACCGCAATTGCTGATAAAGAAATTGACGCTGAAAATTATCCCTTTGGTAAACGCAAATATCAAGTCCCCTCTGTTAAGAATGTGAAAAAATCTTTGGCAAAAGCGGAACTGAAAATATTAATGCAATCCGAAGCTAAAACGCCGGAACAATCCAAAGCCAGGGATTTTTGGTTTTTTAGTTATATCTGCAATGGCATGAATATTAAAGATATTGCTTTGCTTAGGTATGAAGATTTGCAGGAAGGTAAAATAATTTTTTACCGGGCTAAAACTATCAATACCGCAAAGGCTGATTTGCGCCCCGTAGTCGTTCATTTAACTGATTATGCAAAATCCATCATTGAAAAATATGGCAATGCTAACAAAGCCCCTAAACAGCTAATTTTTTCAATTTTAAATGAACATCAAAACGAAGCCGAAAAGTTTAAGGCTATTAAAAACTTTACCCGGTTCATAAACCAAAACGTAAAAAAGTTAGCCAAAGCCAATAATATTACCGCCGAAATATCAACCTATTGGGCAAGGCATAGTTTCGCCACTAATGCCATAAGAAGCGGATTAAGTATGGAATTTGTTAGCGAAGCATTTACACATAGCAGCATGAAAACAACTCAGGGGTATTTTGCAGGATTTGAGGAAGATAATAAAAAAGAGTTGATGGAAAGTTTAATGAATTTTTAAGAACGTTCCCCTAAGAGAAACTCTAAATAAGCCAAATCCAATTTTTGCAAAATATTCGCAAAAAAGCCATAATAACACTGATAATATTAGCTTTGTGATATCCGTCTATTGTACCATCTAATTTATACCAATAATTGAGACCTAAAACCATGAAAAGACTATTATTTATAAGTTTTCTATTTGCAGCAAAATTGGGATTTTCTCAAGATGTTACATTGACGGGAATGGATGATCGTAGGTTTGAAGCAAAACCAATTGTAGAAAATCCAAATAACATTACGGGTAAAATTGTTCTTGATATTCGTGCGAATAAACATGGGCATATTATTTATGAACGGGCCGGGGCAAATGGGACTACGATACCAGTAAACGAATTGTGGGGTAAATGTGAGAATGCCGTAAAAGACGTATTTCTCAATCCATCACTTACTGCGCCAGATGAACAGTCAGGCACGATAATATTTGAATTTTCACAAAACATCAAACATGATACTATTGAATATGATTTTGGTCATTACAATAGATACATCGGTAAAAAACTGATCTTCACTTTGAAAGGGAATGATTTCAAAGGCGAAAATATTATATCTGATGAAATTTATAAAGCCGGTAAAGAAGATTGGCCTGAATTTGGGAATAGAACTAAATTATATAAAGCTCAAAACTCATCTTTTACATTGGCGGATAGTTTGTATAATAAAGAGTTCATCTGTTTGGCTGCGAAAAGTGATGGTGTTTCTGTTGATTTGAAGCTTGAAAATACAACAACGGGTATTTTTGTTTGCGAGTTTTTAATTCCATATTGTCCGTTTCAAACCCAAGAAGAAATAGAAAAAATAAAAACGGGTGACTTAGCTCAAAAAAGGGTCGAAGGAAAAAAAATGATTGAATATAATGAAATGATTAAAAATCCATGTTTGCAAATTGATGAAAGTTACGACGATTTTAGTCGCACTAAAAAATACGAAACCGGATATTTTAAACCTGAAAATCCAAATAATTCAGAAACATTGTATCCAACACATGAACCCCCTTATGATATTATGTACTATAAGGAAAAGTCTAAAAATGGTATAAGTTACTTCATGAGTTTAACGGCCAATTCAATAACTGCTCTTGCGCGTGAAAGGGGGGTAATAATAATTTTAAAAAATAAGAAGCGAATAAATAAACCTAATGCAATTGTAGAAACAGAAGTAAATGAGCACGGGGATGATTTTGATAGATTTATACGAAGAAGCTATATTAAATTAAACGCTCAAGATATCCAGTTATTAAAACAATCGCCAATAGATGAATTTGAATTATATGATTCACAGGTATCTGAGATAGATTATGACAATTTACACAAAGTTTTTTTATGCTTGCTGACCAAATGATATTTTACTTTATAGAAGAAAATAAGAAGTAATTTATCTATCTCCTATTGGCCGAAGTTACAACTTCGATAGTTATTTACTTGCTACTTTCAAAAGACAACTTGATTCTAATCATTGGTTATCATAAATTGATTTATGTTTAGCCTCATTACCCGCACAGAAACCTATGCAGCACTTTAGAGAATTTTTAACCCGTATTCAAACATTTATCCCGCAATTACCATTATAAAGAGGCTCATAAAACTTTGTCGTGGTGCATGCATACAATAATATCCAATGCAAAAAGGTTATATTTAGTTGTGCGTCAATCAATGGGTAAGGATTACTAACAGAATTATTTGAAGGAATATTGCTATAAATTAAATAGAAGGAATTTTAATGAATAACAACGATTTATTTGACCGCATGATTACTGCAGAGGCAAATGATACATGGTATTAAAATAATGGGAATATGGAAAAATTCAAAATATCCGTGGAAGATTGGACTAAAATAAACAGTGAAAATGCTAAGTTTATTTTAGAGGAAGCTAAAGATTATACTAAATACTTAAGCGATTCAAGCGATAAAATTACTAATAGAGCATTCGCAATTTTGGCTATTCTTATTCCTATAACCTCTGCGTTGATAATTTTTGTTGTCAATGAGGAAATTAAGCCAGTTGATGGGTATAAGACTATCACATATTTGCTTTTTGTTGTCATTATGGGATTGATAGCAATTATGTTCGGAATTAGTAAAATTGTTTTCCCAAGAATGTTTATGCCTTTAGGAAGA
The DNA here is from genome assembly GCA_013286565.1 of Bacteroidota bacterium. Lineage (GTDB taxonomy): Bacteria > Bacteroidota > Bacteroidia > Sphingobacteriales > Sphingobacteriaceae > Mucilaginibacter. The sequence continues at coordinate 2,397 of JABDFM010000041.1, read as the reverse complement.
GAACCAAGAGATATGTGTTCAGAAGATTTATTAGGGGTTGGTCTTACCGATGATTTGGCGAAATTATCTATTATATTGAGCGAAATTGAAGCCTCTCAAGTCAAGATTGACTATAACGAACAACAGATTGCCCATAGAACAACACTATTGAAAAACCTTATGCTTTCAATAGGCATTTTATTCGCATTAATCGTCTTAACACTATTGGTTCTTTTATTTAAGGATAGTGGGTATTTGTGTGGTTGACGGTTTAGGTTTTGGATCGGGTGATACTGGCCTACTAATTGGTTTCTTTGCCATAATATAATTTTGAGCAACAAATCTAAATAAAAATAAAGGTTACAACAAACAGACAACCCGGAAACCACAGGTTTGTAAATTGATTTATGGTTAGCCTCAATATCCACATAGAAATTTATGCAGCACTTTAAAGAATTTTTAACCCGTATTCAAACATTTACCCTGCAATTAACCAATCAGAAAGTACCTGTTAAAGCGGCATCAAATGAAATGCGGGAAATGTCCGGCTATGACATAACCCGCGAAACGCAATATTATGATTCATTTTCTTATAAGAGCGAGCTGCGGGTATTAAAAGACATGGCTTTCATTGATATACTGGCTTTAGATAAGGAGCGCATTGGTTTGCAGTTGGTAGAATTAAATAAGGTAAAAAATCGTTTTAAGGGATTATGGCAAAACTACCACCAGCATTACCATGATTATCACCAGGACTACAAAGCATCTTATCCCTTTGCAATACGGTTGGATACATTATTTATCGTTCATAATTTACAAGGTGATAGTGCAGATGTTCATGTAAGCGCACAGTTTGTGGAGGATCTTGCGGATTCTATTAAACTCCGGGAATTGTTTTTAAAAGAATTAATACAGGATACTGAGGCAACATTAAAGAAAACAGAACCGGCAATTAATGAAATAAGTAGCCAGTCCGAAGATATACCGCTTTCACCACAAGAAACGGTTAAGCCAGTTGTTAGGTATCCCATTTTTACGGATGGAACAACGGAGCAATTTTTTAATGTATTGAAACCTTATTTTGTGCAGGAAGATCATTCAAGGTTATCTGACTTATTATTTAAAAATATTGAACCGGATACCCCGCTGATATTCCGTGGCAATGGTAACCAGTTGGCAGACGCTTTCAAACAGCTATTCGATAACAATATAATTGTCGGTTGTTTGCAAACCGATCTGGAAAAATGGATAGCCCCAAAGTTCTTGTATCTTTCAGGTCAGGGTCATCCGCGCGAACTAACAGAGGACTATCTGAACAGTTTAATATCAACTAAGACCAGGCCCTGCAAATCACCCATATTGAAAATCGAACAAAAAGAAGCGCATTTTTTAATCATTCCAGCTCCCCGGAACAAAAAATAACAATAAAATAGGTAGGTAATAGTGGGGTTACTGTTTACCTACTTGTAACCGCACAAAGCAAGCCCTTACCATTGCAGCATAAAACAAAATATGCGTTATGGAAATACTAACATTTGACAAGTTGCCGGAAGCTATAAGTAAGCTTCTTGAAAAAGTGAACCACATTGAAGCCCTGCTTGCCGGGCAGCAACAGCAACAACCAGGGCAAGACGACCTGTTTACCATTACACAAGCCGCCAAATTTTTAAATCTTGCAGTACCCACCTTATACAGTAAGGTAAGCCGAAAAGAAATCCCCGTTAACAAGCAAGGGAAGCGGCTGTATTTCTATAAATCCGAACTGGAAGAATGGATTAAGCGAGGCCGCAAACACACGTTTAGCGAACTACGTGAAAACATCCAATTACCCCGCAAGAACTTTTCTTCACGGCGTAAATAAATCACAAGTCTTTTATTTTTTGACAGTAAAGCCGGCAATACAGATGTGTGGTTTAGCGGCATTGCCGCCATTAAAATTCCCGCTTGCGGGGAGCCATCCAATCTATCCGATAACAAAGAGCAAGTTTGTGTTTTTGTTGCCACAAAAACTCCCCGGATGCCTACGGCACCGGGCAAACTTGCCTTTTGCGCCCGTTGGTTGCAAAAGGAATAAAGCGCAGAAAAATTAAGGAGTTAACGGATGGAAACAACAGCAAAAACAAATATTAAGCTTTCGATAAGTCAGCCAAAAAACAAAGGTGGTGCGCCTAAAAAAAGGGTTAGGCGAGAGTTAATAATTCGGGTAAGAATGACGGCCACTGAACGATTTCAGATTGACAACAAAGCTAAAGCTGCCGGGATGCGATCAAGCACATGGATAAGAGCATCCGCTAAAAGCGCAAAAGTCATACCCCGGTTAACCGCCGATGAGCGGCGTATCCTTTGGATGCTTGCAGAGCTTGCCAATAATCTTAACCAGTTGACTAAGCTGGCACATCAGCTTGGGCTGTTAAGGGT
>JABDFM010000040.1:483-30239 GCA_013286565.1 Bacteroidota bacterium | reverse complement strand
TCCTATGGACCAGGTAAACGAAATCATCTAATTCCAGGGGCTTTCCAATAAAACCATCGGCGCAACTACCATTCGAAATTTTATCAATATCCTGGTTAGCTGAATACAGTATAAGCGGAATATTAGTTGTGAGGTTGTTGGCTTTGAGCTTTAAACAAAGTTCGTTACCGGGAACGCCGTTAACCATATAGCCAATAACTATTAGATGAGGTTTTAGCCCGGCTATCTCCTGAACAGTCATCTCCTTGTCCGACTTAATAACTTCATACCCGTTATTCTCAAATGTAAAAACGGCCATTTCGCGGGCGTCGGTATCGTCTTCAATAATAATTAGTCTTTTCACCTCACAAAAGATTAGAAGTACTAAGTTATTAATTAAAACGTATCAAGCTGATGATTTGCGGCATTATTTATTGCCTATACTGATGTTGTCAGTATAGGCAATGAGATATAAAAGTATTGTTTACGATATGTTTTTAGCCAGCCAGTCGCCTACCTCGCTTGTTTTGTAAGCTTTGTTTTTCCCGGCCAGGTCTTCGGTTACAATTCCTTCCGTTAGTGATCTGTTTACAACGGTCCTGATCAATTCCGCTTCTTCTTTTAATCCGAAAGCATCTTCAAACATCATTGCGGCTGATAATACAGTTGCTAAAGGGTTAGCAATATCTTTTCCTGCAGCTTGCGGGTACGACCCATGTATGGGTTCAAATAAAGAGGTGTGAACGCCTATAGAAGCAGATGGCATCAATCCCATGGAACCAGAAATTACCGAAGCCTCATCCGTTAAAATATCGCCAAAAAGATTTTCTGTGATCAACACGTCGTAGCTATTTGGCCACTGTACCAAACGCATGGCAACTGCATCCACAAATTCATAACTTACTGTAACTTCGGGAAAATCCTTTTCCATATCCTGCACCGTTTCGCGCCATAAACGGGAGGTTTCCAATACATTCGCTTTATCTACACAGCAAAGTTTTTTACTGCGGGTCATCGCCATTTCAAACCCTAATTTTGCCAGGCGCTGAACTTCCGCCCTTGTGTAAGTACAGGTATCAAAAGCGGTGTTGCCGTCATCCAGTCTGCCACGCGCGCCGAAATAAATACCACCGGTCAGCTCACGCAAAATGATGATATCAGTTCCTTCAATACGCTCTCTTTTTAGGGGCGAATTATCAATTAATGATGGAAAAGTAAACGTAGGGCGAACGTTTGCGAACAACCCCAGTTTTTGACGCATTTTTAGTAATCCCTGCTCCGGGCGGACTTTGGCTTTTGGATCATTATCATAGCGTGGGTGACCAATAGCGCCAAATAATACTGCATCAGCAGCCATGCAAATTTCATGGGTCGAATCCGGGTAGGGTTCACCAACGGCATCTATGGCCGCGGCCCCTGTCAGAGCCGATGTCCAGGTGATTTGGTGGTTAAATTTTTTTGCTATTGCATTAGATACTTTAACAGCCTGGTCAATAACCTCAGGCCCAATTCCGTCTCCTGCTAAAAGTGCGATATTCAGTTTCATTCGTTTTATGTGTGTTTTAGTACTATTTGTGAAAAAAGGGCCAGAAACCAAGAATCAAGGTAAAAACAAAAGGAGCATATCCCCAAACTATGCCCGACATAATCCGTTAAAAATCTCTTTAACGGATTCCTTCTTTCTATTGCTATTTTCTTGACTCCTGGTTCCTGACTCTTGTTTCTTGTTTCTATATTCTTGATTCTAACTTATATAATGTTCAGCATTTTCTGTGTGGCTTTAATAGCGCACACCGTTTGGTCTGAGTCCAATCCCCGGGTTATAAACTTTTTCACATCAGTTTCCCAGGTAATAATGGTTTCGCACAAAGCGTCGGAATGACTGCCTGGCGCTATCCTTACGGCGTAATCAATCAGTTTGGGTAAGCATCTTTCCTTCTTGGTATAAACCCTGGTCAATGCATTCATAAAAGCATCAAACTGGCCATCGCCTTGTGCATTCTCTTCAAATTTTTCCCCATCGATCCTTACAGAAATGGTTGCCGATGGACGCAATCCCATGGAGTTCATTAATACATAGGATTCTACGATCACTTTCTCTTCATACAAACTGCTATCCAACACATCTGAAATAATATAAGGCAGGTCTTCCCTGGTTACCGTTTCTTTCTTGTCGCCCAATTCAATAACACGCTGGGTAACTTTCTTCAGGTCGGCATCATTCAATTTTAAGCCTAATTCCTGCAGGTTTTTTTCGATGTTTGCTTTGCCGGATGTTTTCCCCAGTGCATATTTCCGTTTTCTTCCAAATCGCTCGGGAAGCAGGTCGTTAAAATATAGATTGTTTTTATTGTCCCCATCAGCATGGATACCCGCTGTCTGCGTAAACACATTGTCGCCCACAATCGGCTTATTCGAAGGTATCCTGATCCCGGAGAAAGTTTCAACCAGCTTACTCACACTATAAATTGAAGATTCCTTGATCCCTATTTCAACCTCAGGAACAAAATCATGGATAACCGCAACCGCGCTGGCCATCGCCGCATTTCCGGCTCTTTCACCCATCCCATTTACGGTTAAGTGCAAACCGTTTGCCCCGGCCTTTACTGCTTCCAAAACATTCGCCGTACCGAGGTCATAATCGTTATGCGCATGGAAATCAAAATGTATATCCGGGTATCTTGCCCTGATGGCTGTGATGTATTTAAAGGTTTCTTCAGGGGTTAATATCCCCAGCGTATCCGGCAATAATATCCTTTTTACAGGCTGTGTGGACAGAAAATCCAAATACTGATAAACGTACTCAGGGGAATTACGCATGCCATTACTCCAATCCTCTAAATATACATTGGTGACAATATTGTTGCTTTGAGCAAGGTCAATAACGTGCTTTATTTCTGCAAAATGTTGTTCAGGCGTTTTTTTAAGCTGATGGGTTAAGTGATTTAATGAGCCTTTGGTTAACAGGTTCTGAACTTTAACGCCTGAATTTACCATCCAGTCGATAGAAACACCATTGTCAACAAACGACAATACTTCTATGCGATCGGTATAGCCATTTTCTTCCGCCCAGGTCAAAATGCTTTTAACCGCCTGAAATTCGCCTTCAGATACACGTGCGGAAGCGATCTCAACCCTGTCCACGTTGAGTTCTTCCAATAATAATTGGGTGATGGTTAGCTTTTCTGATATGGAAAAAGACACCCCTGATGTTTGTTCACCATCACGAAGCGTAGTATCCATTATCTCTATTTTCCTCTTTTCCATTTAATTAAAGCGGAAGGTTTAAAGCAAATTCTTCGATTTCCGGTTTGATGCTTTCCAGGTAATCGATATCATCAAAGCCATTTGTCATATTATCTTTTTTGTAGGGGCTGATCTCGAATGTTTCCTTTTCGCCAGTTGCTAACAGCGTAATCGTTTGAGCTGGCAGGTTTACTTCCAGCTCTGTTTTTGGATCAGCATGAATCGCAGCAAATATTTTCTCAGAAAATGCAGCGCTAACCTGTACCGGCAATACGCCAATGTTTAAGCAATTGTTCCTGAAAATGTCCGCAAAAAAACTGGACACTACACATCTGAAACCATAATCGTAAACTGCCCATGCAGCGTGTTCTCTTGAAGAACCGGAGCCAAAGTTTTTGCCACCCACTAATATTTTACCGCTATAAGTGCTGTTGTTCAGTACAAAATCCTTTTTGGGTGTATTGTCAGCATTATATCTCCAATCGCGGAAAAGGTTATCACCAAATCCAACACGTTCTGTCGCTTTTAAAAAACGCGCAGGGATCAATTGGTCGGTATCCACATTCTCTATCGGAAGCGGAACCGCGGTGCTTGTCAGTATATTAAATTTATCGTAAGCCATAATTTTTTAAGTTGATGGTCGATAGTCCATAGTCGATAGTTTATCAGCGTTGTATTTGCTATGGACTATCAACTATGGTCTATGGACTAATTAAACTAATTCCTCAATTAACGTTCTTGGATCAGTAACCACGCCGGTAACCGCGGCAGCAGCAGCAACTAACGGGCTGGCTAACATAGTTCTTGAACCGGGACCCTGTCGTCCTTCAAAGTTCCTGTTGGAAGTGCTTACCGCATATTTCCCGGCAGGGATCTTATCGTCATTCATCGCCAAACAGGCAGAACATCCCGGTTGACGCAGCGAAAAGCCTGCTTCGGTCAAGATATCCAGTAAACCTTCTTCTTTTATCTGCGCTTCAACAATATGAGAACCGGGAACCAGCCAAACGGTAACATCATCAGCCTTATGTTTGCCTTTTACCAGGGAAGTAAACGCCCTGAAATCTTCTATACGGCCATTGGTACAGCTGCCCACAAACACAAAATCCACCTTTTTACCCAACATAGATTCGCCTTCGTGGAAACCCATGTAGCCCAATGATTTGGCATAAGTTGCCGCGCCGCCTTCTGCATGAGCAGCATCCGGGATATCGTGAGAAATCCCCATGCCCATACCTGGATTTGTCCCGTAAGTGATCATCGGTTCAATCGTAGAACCATCAAAGGTTAATTCTTTATCAAATATCGCGTCAAAATCAGTTTTTAAGGTTTTGTAATAAGCTAATGCCCTATCCCAAGCCTCACCTTTCGGGCTAAACTCGCGGCCTTTTACATAATTGATGGTGGTTTCATCCGGGGCTATCATGCCGCCACGAGCACCCATTTCAATACTCAGGTTACAAACCGTCATACGTCCTTCCATGGTCATATTTTCAAAAACATCACCGGCATATTCCACAAAATAGCCCGTTGCACCAGACGTTGAAAGTTGAGAAATAATGAACAAGGCCACATCCTTCGGTGTAACTCCTACTCCCAATTTGCCATTCACATTAATGCGCATTTTTTTAGGCTTCGGCTGCATGATGCATTGGGTAGCCAAAACCATTTCTACTTCTGATGTACCAATACCAAAAGCAATAGCACCAAAAGCGCCGTGGGTTGAGGTATGCGAGTCGCCGCAAACGATGGTTGCGCCGGGTTGCGTAATTCCATATTCTGGACCTACCACATGTACAATACCATTCTTTTGATGGCCCAATCCCCAGTAGCTGATGCCATATTCGTTAGAGTTTGACTCCAATGCTTTTAACTGGTTGGCCGAAAGCGGATCTGCAACCGGAAGATGCTGGTTAATGGTTGGCGTGTTATGATCCGCGGTAGCAAACGTACGCTCCGGGTATAAAACTTTGATCCCCCGGCTCTTCAACCCCAAAAAAGCTACCGGACTTGTTACTTCATGGATAAGATGGCGATCGATAAAAAGCACATCAGGCCCGCCTTCGATTTTGCGCACTACATGCGTGTCCCAAACCTTATCAAATAATGTCTTGCTCATTTTTATATTTTCTTGTGTATTACTCATTTTTGTAACGATTGACCATACAAACTATTGCTAACCAGCAATGTAAGGTCCTCATCGGTTATATCTAATTTATTATCAGCCAGTGTTAAAAAGCGGTGGTAGGCATCAGCCAGTTCCTCCTTATCCAGCTTATGGCCCAATCTCTCCAAATGGAACTTCAGCGCGTGGCGACCACTGCGTGCAGTAAGTACAATGGTAGCATTCGGAAAGCCTACATCAGCAGGTTTAATGATTTCGTAGTTCTCGCGCATTTTCAAAAAGCCGTCCTGGTGTATGCCAGAGCTGTGGGCAAAGGCATTGCTGCCTACGATGGCCTTATTGGGCTGCACGGGCATACGCATTTGGGTGCTTACCAAACGGCTTATATCATAAATTCGTTGGGTGTTAATATGGGTATGCAGGCCAAGGCTGTGGTGGGTTTTGAGGATCATCACCACTTCTTCTATCGAAGTGTTGCCGGCACGTTCGCCGATACCATTGATAGTTCCCTCTATCTGGCGTGCGCCATTGTCCAGACCTGCTATTGAGTTGGCCGTAGCAAGGCCGAGGTCGTTATGGCAATGCACGGATATGATCGCCTTGTCTATATTTTTTACGTTCTCTTTCAGGAAACGGATCTTATCTCCGTATTGGTTAGGCAGGCAGTAGCCGTTGGTGTCGGGTATGTTCACCACGGTAGCGCCTGCCGCGATGACCGCCTCTATCATTTGAGCAAGATAATGTATATCCGCCCTGCCTGCATCCTCAGCATAAAATTCGATATCCTCTACGCCACGCTTGGCATATTTTACCGCTTCTACGGCACGTTCCAGTATCTCCTCGCGTGTACTGTTAAATTTATGCTTGATATGCATATCCGACGAGCCGATACCCGTATGAATACGCGGATGTTTGGCGTATTTCAAGGCTTCTATAGCCGCATCGATATCCCCTTTATTGGCACGGGTAAGCGCACAAACAGTAGGCTCTTTCACAGCTTTCGATATTTCTACCACGCTCTGAAAATCGCCTGGACTTGATATCGGGAATCCGGCTTCAATAATGTCAACGCCCAGCGCTTCCAGTTCACGGGCTATTTCAATTTTCTCAGGGGTTGTCAACTGACAGCCCGGTACCTGCTCGCCGTCGCGAAGCGTGGTATCAAAAACATAAACGCGGTTGGGGTCGTGTAACATATTCTTAGTTTTAAGTTATGTGTTATAAGTTTTGAGTTATTGTTTTGAATAGTTTAACTCACTACTCAAAACTTACCACTCATCACTCTTTAATTGCTATAAATCTTAATCTCTTATAATCTGCATACCATTGGCCGTTATCTTCATAATCAGATTCCAGCAGGTCGGTTATTTCATTTAATATTTGTTTTAATTCAACATCCGGTATCCCCTCAAAAAATGAAGGACCGAACATATAGAGCCATTTGGCCACACCCTGCCTGCCATCCTGTAATAATGTCGGGCGGTCGAAATGCGTGGTGTATGTTACCCTGAAACCCTGTGCCTCCAGTTTAGTTGCGTACTCCGCTGTTGACGGGAAATACCAGGGATCGGCCTGCTCTAATTTATTATATCCGTATTTGCCTAATATCGTCTTAGTGGCCGCTATCATATGCTGCATATTGCCTTTACCGCCAAATTCGCCAACAAAACACCCATTGGGTTTTAAGTTATTGTAAACGTTTTTGATCACCGCATCGGCATCCTTTATCCAGTGCAAAGTTGCGTTGGAGAAAACAGCATCGAATGGTTCATCAAAATCAAAATCCACAGCATTTGCAATTTCAAATTTGATATATGGATACTTTTGCCTTGCTGTCGCGATCATCTCCGGCGAAGCATCGATACCCACCACATCAGCGCCCAGTTCACTCATCTGGTTAGCCAGGTCACCTGTGCCACAACCCAAATCAAGGATACGCTCACCGGCCTTTACAGCCAGTAACTCCAGCACACTTTCTCCGTATTGTGATACGAAGGAATGTTTGTCGTCATATAATTCAGCGTTCCATTTCATTTTTGGTTCATTTGTTCATTGGTCATTAGTTCATTGGTGGATGGCGGTTAGCTTTTCCTTTCGCCTTTGACCTTTATCCTTTCACCTACTCATAGTGCTCAACAGTTGGGAAAGGATCATAAAAATGATGTAACAAACCTTTCCATTCCTGGTATTCTTTTGATCCTCTGAAGCCTTCTGTATGGTCGGTCAGTTTTTCCCATTCAACTAACAGGATGAACTGACTTGCATTTTCTACACACCTTTTTAATTGATGTGAGCCATAACCTGCCATTTTTGATATGATCCCTTGCGCTATGGAAAATGCTTTTAAAAACTCATCTTCCTGGCCGGGGATCACATTTAGTATGGCGACTTCTGTTATCATTTCTCTTTATCAAGTAGCAGTTGCAGTGGTGAGTAGCAGTATGATATTTCCTAATTGCTATTTCCTACTGCTACCGCCACTTTTAACTGCCACTAACTCTTCCCTACGCTTCTACTACCTGGTTCTCTGGCCTTAAACTGCGTACAGTTTTGCCTGCCTGCCACATTTCGCTGTCGCGCAGTTCTTTTAGTTCTGCATCCAGTTTTTCGCGGTAATCAGGTTGGCTGTTTGAGTCGATAGAACGTTGTGACTCTTTACCGGTAGCTACGCTTTCGTATAATTCTTCAAATACCGGCTTGGTAGCATCACGGAATTTTTTCCACCAATCCAAAGCACCGCGCTGTGCAGTGGTTGAGCAATTGGCATACATCCAGTCCATACCGTTTTCAGCTACCAATGGCATTAACGATTGGGTCAACTCTTCAACAGTTTCGTTAAATGCTTCTGACGGTGAATGGCCTTTGCTGCGCAATACATCATATTGAGCTGCAAATATTCCCTGCACACAACCCATCAAAGTGCCACGCTCGCCGGTTAAGTCGCTATAAACTTCTTTGCGGAAATCAGTTTCAAATAAGTATCCACTACCTACCGCGATACCTAATGCGATCACCCTGTCTTTCGCTTTACCAGTTGCATCCTGGAAAATAGCGTAGCTTGAATTTAAGCCACGTCCCTGTAAAAACATACGGCGCAATGAAGTACCTGAACCTTTAGGGGCCACCAGGAACACATCCACATCAGCAGGGGGAATAATGCCGGTTTGCTCTTTGAAAGTGATACCGAAACCATGCGAAAAATATAATGCTTTGCCCGGTGTTAAGTGTTTTTTAACAGTTGGCCATAAAGCGATCTGTGCGGCATCGCTCAGCAGGTAGCAGATAACGGTTCCTCTTTCCAACGCTTCTTCAATTTCAAAAAGCGTTTCGCCAGGTACAAAGCCGTCATTAACCGCTTTATCCCATGTTTTGGTGCCTTTACGCTGACCAACTATGACGTTGATACCGTTGTCTTTTTGATTAAGCGCCTGACCTGGGCCCTGCACGCCGTAGCCAATTACTGCTACGATCTCGTTTTTCAATACTTCCTGTGCCTTTGCTAAAGGAAACTCTTCGCGGGTTACTACATTTTCTTCAGTACCGCCGAAATTTAGTTTTGCCATTGTTTTATTTGTTTGATTACACCGATGTTGTTTTATGATTACACCGATTATTTTTGGTTCATTAGTTTACTTGTTCATTAGTTCATTGGTCATGGTGATTACCTTTCACCTCTTTTTGACCATGTACATTTATTAATTCATTTGCACATCTGCATATTCGCACATCAGCACATTATTTCTTCACTACTAATACTATCCCTGATGCCCAACCCATTTTGGTTACCGACATATCTTCGCGCTCATCGAGGGTTTTTAACAGGTTTGCCACCTTATCTGCATGACCATCAGGCCAGTTGGGTTGGGGCAGCATATCGTCGATGATATAAATACCACCTTTTTCCAGCATGGCTAAAGTTTCCTCTAAAACCATGTATTTACCCGGCCATGTGTCAGCAAAAATAAAGCTGAACTTGTGGCGGCTATTCTTTTTGATCCACTCATTGCCATCAGTACAGATCAGGGTGAGGCGTTTATCCACCCCTAAATTTTCCTTTGCTATATTTAATAAGGTTTCGTCATTATCCAATGATATTAAAGTAGAGCCTGCATCCATCCCATCCAATATCCATGCAGTAGCCAAACCTGTACCAGTACCCAACTCCAGGAATTTACTTCCGGGTTTTGATGCTGCCAGTGTTTTCAATAATGAGCAAGTCGATATCTCCGACATCTGCAAAAAACCACAAGCCTCGGTAGCTTTTTTAATGCTATCGTAAGCGGTTGGATATTCCTGTATTACTTCTTCTATCATTTGGCCCCCTCTAAATCTCCCCCGGTAGGGGAGACTTTTGATTATACTTTTTATAATTTATGCTTGTTCCTAAAGCCCTCCCTACCGAGGAGGGTTGGGTGGGGCTTTACATCGTAAACACCTGGTTCCCTTTATTCAAAAATTCGTTTTCTATCACATCTTCGCCTGGTTCAAGTCTTTCAAATTCCCTTATTTTGGCGTTGAAACCGTCGCTGTCTTTGATGATCGCCACCCTTGCGCTGCGTACAAATTCAATCAACCCATAAGGCTGTAAAATGCTGATCAGGTTATCGGTTTCCTCACGGTGACCGGTGGTTTCAAATACCGTATAATCCTTGCGAAGTGTTACCACACGGGCACCATTTTCGCGCAGCAAACGTTCAACACTTACCTTCTCGGCAATTACATCTGTTGATACCTTATACAAGGCCAGTTCCTGCCATATCACATCCTCGTTGGTGTGGTAATATACTTTCAGTACTTCTACCTGCTTCTCTATCTGGCGGCAAAGCTTGCGCACCACATCTTCCGTTTCGGTGATCACGATATTAAAGCGGTGAATACTTTCTACCTCTGACGGTGAAGTATTCAGGCTGTCGATATTGATCTTGCGCCTGGTAAATATGATGGCGATGCGGTTCAACAAACCGATCTGGTTCTCGGTGTAAACCGTGATATTGAATTCCTGTTTATCTATATCTTGATTGCTCATTGTCTTAATTTGTAATTGGTCATCTGTCATTGGTTTTTGCAAACTGCAAACTCAAAACTGCCAACTGTTTTTACTTTAACCTGATCTCCGCTACGCTACATCCCTGCGGCACCATCGGGAATACATTATTTTCCTTAGTTACAAATACTTCTAAAAGGAACGACCCTTTATGATCTAACATTTCCTGCAAAGTGCCGGGCAGATCATCCCTGTCGCTGATCGCTTTACCTGCAATGCCATACGCGGCGGCAACAGCTACAAAATCAGGGCTTTGGATATCTACAAAAGAATATCTGCGCTCGTTAAACAGTTCCTGCCATTGGCGAACCATGCCCAGGAAGCGGTTATTGAGGATGATGATCTTTACATCAACTTTGCTTTGCATAATGGTACCCAACTCCTGCAAGGTCATCTGGAAACCACCGTCGCCGATGATAGCTACAATCGTTTTATCTTTCGCGCCATACTTAGCACCGATAGCAGCCGGAAGGGCAAAGCCCATCGTACCTAAACCACCGCTGGTTACATTGCTGCGTGTATTGTTGAATTTAGCATAACGACAGGCCACCATCTGGTGCTGCCCCACATCCGTTACGATGATTGCCTCGCCTTTGGTGATCTCGTTTAACTGTTTGATCACTTCGCCCATGGTCATTTCGCCAGAAGTTGGATTCAGTTCGTCATTGATGACCAGTTCGACTTCCTGGCGGGTATAATCATTGAATTTGTGCAGCCATTCGGTGTGTTTCTTTTCCTCAATTAATTGAGTCAGTAAAGGCAAAGTTTCCTTGCAATCGCCCCAAACGGGAACGGTGCTTTTTACATTCTTATCTATCTCAGCCGGATCAATATCCAAATGGATCACCTTGGCTTGTTTGGCATATTTGTCTAAACGGCCGGTTACCCGGTCGTCAAAACGCATACCGATGGCGATCAATACATCACACTCGTTGGTCAGTACGTTTGGCCCGTAGTTGCCGTGCATACCCAACATACCCACATTAAGCGGATGATCTGTTGGGATAGCGCCTGCACCTAAGATGGTCCACGCTGCCGGGATACCGCTTTTCTCTACAAAAGCCTTAAACTCCTGCTCGGCGCTGCCTAATATCACACCCTGTCCCCATAAAATGAACGGCTTTTTTGCCTGGTTGATCAGCTCTGCAGCTTGTTGTACATATTGCTGACGAACGATCGGTTTTGGGCGATAGCTGCGGATATGGTCGCAAGGGGTATATCCCTTGAACTGGAATTTCTGTATCTGCGCATTTTTGGTAATGTCGATCAGCACAGGGCCCGGTCTGCCGCTTTTGGCGATATAGAAAGCCTTGGCGATCACTTCCGGTATCTCGTTGGCATCCGTTACCTGGTAGTTCCATTTGGTAACTGGCGTAGTAATGTTGATCACATCTGTTTCCTGGAAAGCATCGGTACCTAATAAATGAGCAAAAACCTGACCGGTGATACATACCAAAGGCGTGCTGTCGATCTGTGCATCAGCTAAACCTGTAACTAAGTTAGTTGCACCCGGGCCGCTGGTTGCAAATACCACACCCACTTTGCCAGAGGTGCGTGCATAACCCTGCCCCGCGTGTATCCCACCCTGCTCATGGCGGACCAGGATATGCTCCAGTTTATCATGATAATCGTATAAAGCATCATAGATGGGCATGATAGCGCCACCCGGATACCCGAATATTGTATCCACACCCTCCACTATCAGCGCTTCTAATAAAGCTACCGAACCCGATACTTCTATAGATGATTCCACCGATTTTTCTTTGATCTCAGCGATTTCCTGTGCAGTAATTGTTTGTGTTTCCACTGTATATTTTATTTAATATTCTGTCAATTCCTTAATTCTAACTCATCTCATCAGTTACACAACCTTCGGCGGCGGTGCTAACTGTTTTGGCGTATTTGTATAGCAGCCCTTTGGTTGCTTTCAGCGCCGGTTGTACCCATTCCGACTTGCGGTAAGCCAACTCCTCATCTGATATTTTCAGGTTGATGGTGCGACTGATGGCGTCTATTTCTATACGGTCGTTGTCTTTTACAAGGGCTATGGTACCGCCGTCATAAGCCTCAGGCGTGATGTGACCGACGACAAAGCCGTGCGTTCCGCCCGAAAACCTCCCGTCGGTAATTAAAGCTACCGAAGCGCCTAAGCCTGCGCCGAAAATGGCCCCTGTTGGTTTCAGCATTTCGGGCATACCCGGTGCACCTTTTGGGCCAATGTTGCGGATCACCACTACATCACCGGCTTTAACACGCCCACTGGTGATACCTTCGATCAGATCAAACTCACCATCGAATACCCGGGCAGGGCCTTCAAAACGCTCACCCTCTTTACCGCTGATCTTGGCTACGCTGCCGCCTGTTGCCAGGTTGCCATATAATATCTGTAAGTGGCCGGTCGCCTTGATGGGTTTTTCAACAGGCATGATAATTTTTTGAGTATCGAAATCCAGATCAGGGATGCTCTCTAAATTCTCGGCCAAAGTTTTGCCGGTTACTGTTAAGCAACTGCCATCTATCCAACCTAATTTCAGCAAATATTTCATCACCGCGGGTACGCCGCCTATGTTATGCAGGTCCTCCATCATGTACTTGCCGCTTGGCTTCATATCGGCCAATACGGGTATGCGGTTACTTACCGACTGGAAATCATCCTGCGTTAACTTCACATCAACGGCTTTAGCCATCGCTATCAGGTGCAATACCGCGTTTGTTGATCCACCCAGAACCATGATGGTCACGATGGCATTTTCAAATGCGGCGCGGGTCATGATATCGGATGGTTTGATATCTTTCTCTAATAATATTTTGATGGCTTTTCCGGCTGCAAGGCATTCTGCTTTCTTCTCCTCACTTAACGCGGGGTTAGAAGACGAATAAGGCAAGCTCATACCCAAAGCCTCGATTGCCGAAGCCATGGTGTTAGCCGTATAGATACCACCACATGCACCGGCGCTTGGACAGGCGTTTTTTACCACACCCATAAAATCTTCGGGGGTGATATTACCTGCTATCTTCTGGCCCAAAGCCTCAAATGCCGAAACTATATTTAAATCTTCTCCTTTATAATGACCCGGTTTGATGGTACCACCATACACCATGATCGACGGGCGGTTTAACCTGCCCATGGCGATCAGTGTGCCGGGCATGTTCTTGTCACAACCAGGCAGCGCGATCAACCCATCGTAATACTGCGCGCCGCACACTGCCTCTATCGAATCAGCAATTACATCACGGCTCACTAACGAGTAGCGCATCCCATCGGTACCCATGCTCATGCCATCGCTTACGCCAATGGTGTTGAAGATGAGGCCCACCAAATTTTCTTCCCATACGCCTTGTTTTACCAGTTTGGCCAGATCGTTCAGGTGCATGTTGCAGGTATTTCCATCGTAACCCATACTGGCCACGCCCACCTGTGCCTTTTTCATATCCTCGTCGGTTAAACCAATGCCGTATAGCATGGCCTGCGCGGCGGGTTGGGTCGGGTCGCTGGTGAGGTGTTTGCTGTATTTGTTCAGCTCAGTTTGTTCGGCGGTGGCAGAAGTGGTACTCATGTATTTTTTTAGTTAAGTGGTTGATTGGGTTAGATTAGGTTAGATTGAGTTAAAATTTGAACTTATTCAACTCAGTCAACTTAGTCAACACAATCAACTTATCATTGGTATTTGTAATTTAGCGACAACGCCCCCAAACCACAATAGGCCAAAAAATATATTTTCATTTAGCATTTAATTTGTTTTACTTATCATTATTTTTTCATTTATTCTGTAAATATACATTTAATCAGAATTATATTATTATCAGTTTATACCAAAGTTAAAAACGGTATTCGGTATAGCTATTATGCATGCATAGTAATAGGTCGTTTTTCTGCCCGAAATGCCACTCCCGGGTAAAATTTCTGCAAAAAAAAACGTCCGGGTGATTTGCTCGCCCGGACGTTTTTTAAAACAGAATTTATATCTATTACCGGTGCGCGACTTTTCTAATCAGCACAATAATTCGGTTGTTCACAATTTCAATATTTACGCCATCCATCAAAAATACACCCGCAGCCCGGCCAAAGGAATTATCCCCTTGTGCTGATCTGTTTGTACCTGGTGTAAGCATTTCTAAATTCATTGTATGTTTTTGACGAATGGCCGCAATATACAAGATTGGTGGTAAGAATTAAAATTATTTGTGAAAAATTGGTGGGCGCGAGGTGGATAGCGGTTTAATTCCCCTCTTGGGAGGGGGCGCGAAGGGCAGTGAAGTGGCAGGGGTGGGTTTCTACGCCATGCTAATTGTCTGAACCATGATTTATGAGATTACCAGGACTCCTTGTCTGTTCGGAATGGGGTGCTACTGCAAACTGCCAACTAATAACTGCTAACTGTTTTTGGGCGTTTCCCTGCGGGCCGCGCTGTACGTTCATACTGCACGGGCCTTAACCACGAGGCCGGTATCCACTCCCATCGCTAACGCAGAAATACTGCTTCTTCTCCCGATAACTATCGGGACTGCCACTGCCACTAAACCTATTCACAACTGCCCACTCACAACCCCTAATCCACCCACACGCTAATGCTCCGGGTTGTATTATCCTCTGCGAACATGATCCTGCTGGATGGCAGCTCGTATTGGCGCATGGTTTTTAGGCCACATTTCAGCGCTTCCAGTATGTTTTGTTTGCGGGCTGGTGGTGTGCCGGCATCATCCAGTTCGGCAGCGATGCCCCATGGGCATATCATGCGCGAGTTTGGCAATGGGGCTTTCCAGTCGCTTAATGGCTCATAAACCCTCAACCAAAAGGCTGCACCGGGATAGGATGCCGGGGCGATAGTTTCAACTGCTGTGCCCACCTGGGCAAAGGCCGGGTACCGGCTGCTCACTTCTATTATTTGATCTCTCATGATAATTCGTTTTTGCAATATCATATATCAAAGCCTGTACCACTATGCCAAAATATGCCTTAATTAACCCTTAAAAGTTATTAACTATCAGTAAGTTATCCACTTTTTAAACTTTTGGGTGGGATGGTTTGTTTTATTTGTCCCAAATCTATTATCCCTTTATTAAAATTTTAAAATAGGGTGTTTTCACGGGTTGATGAAAGCAGTTACTTAGCTTAGATTTACTTAAGCAATTATTGCAACATGCCTAAACCATGATAAAACTCTGTATATTTCTGTTGCTGCTTTTGACAGGTGCAACTCCAATTAAACAAGTGGTTCAGTCGTCAGCACCTTCAGCTAAAGAAAAATCATTGCATTTAAGTAAAGATAAGGGCAATACTCTTAAAGACACCTGCTATACCGGTCTTTATCTAAAGAACATTTATGACCTTCATCCTGAAGAATATTCTTATACAGCTGATTTCTGGATTTGGTTTGATCACAAGCAATCAGGTCTTGACCCATTAAATAATGTTGAAATTATTAACGCAAAACAGGTCACTTATACTGACTTTTATCATGCACATGCAGATAAAAAAGTGCTATTAGCCAGCGAGTCTGATAGGATTACTCTGATTCATGATTGGAGATTAGAAAACTATCCTTTTGACCGACAGCTTTTACACATCGAACTTGAAGCGGGATTAGACACAACCAAAATGATTCTTAGACCAATTGTTGACAGTTTTAAGATATACAAGGGCCTTATACTACCTGGTTGGAAGATTCATTCTTTTAGCGCAAAGGATAGTCTCGTTACTTATGACTCAGACTTCGGTGAAAGTCAGTTAAAAGGCAAAAGCACTTATTCACGAATAACTTATGAGATAGAAATATATCGTCAAAGCTGGGGGTTATTCTTTAAACTGCTAATCGGTCTTTACATTTCTTTTTTAGTATCATTTCTAGTGTTTTTTATCCCTCCTAATAGAGACGCCCGTTTTGGTTTAAGTATTGGAGGGTTGTTCGCAGCTATAGCAAATAAATATGTAGTTGACAGCAATATACCTGTGTCAATTTCTTTTTCATTTGTCGACCAGGCCCATGTTGTGACTTTCCTATTAATTCTGGTAACACTAATTTGTTCTGTAATTTCCCTTAAGATATCCAAAGGAAACAAATCTCATCAGCGTGAATTGTTTGACCGCACTTGCGCATGGATAATTGGTTCTTCTTACTTTATCATAAATGCAGTACTGATTATCTTAGTAAACAATAGATGAGAATAATTACGCATTTGTTATATTTTGCACATCTCCATGTTGGTCGGGATTTGCAATCCACGACCTAAGCATAATACTACTGTTTGAATGTCCTTTGTAGGGACGGCTTCATTCTTCGCCATGACGCGCGGGGTGTGGACAAAGCGGTGAGAGAAACCTAAATAACCACGCAGCTTTTAAAAGCCAATATTACAAACGCGATGAGGATGATGGCTATCCAGATATGGGTGCGGGGCTTTTTGGCGGGTTGCTTTTTTTCGGTAAAGAAATGAACTATGGTTAATAGGCCGATCAGTATGATCAGCACTTTTAGCAGGTACATCATGTTAAAATAGTATAATAGTTCTAAGGCATGGCGGTTAACCCACCCCTGCCCGCTCACCAGCCTTACGCGCCCCCTCCCAGGAGGGGAATTAAAAACCATAAAAAAACGCCGGGTGATTACTCGCCGGGCGTTTAATTGTTAAACAATCGTTTATCTTTTAGCGCAGGGTGATGCCTTCGGCTAATACCACTACCTTATTGTTCAGCACTTCTACTACGCCGCCCTGGATAAGGTAAACCTCTTCCTTGCCGCCACCGCGAACGGTTATTTTACCGTCGTTAAGGGTGGAGATCAGCGGGGCGTGGTGGTTCAGCACCTCGAACGAGCCCATCGTTCCCGGCAGACTTACGGAGTTAACCTCGCCTTCGAACACTTTTTTATCGGGAGTAAGAATTTCTAAATTCATATTGTCAGTAGTCAATAGTGAGGGGTGAGTGATCAGCGGGGTTTTACTCGCTACTGACTACTCACCATTCACCTTAAATTATGCGTTAGCCTCAGCTAATATCTTCTTGCCTTTTTCAATAGCATCCTCGATGCTGCCTACCAGGTTGAACGCTGCTTCGGGGTATTCGTCTACCTCGCCATCCATGATCATGTTGAACCCTTTGATGGTATCCTTGATGTCAACCAATACACCTTTTAACCCGGTGAACTGCTCGGCAACGTGGAACGGCTGCGAAAGGAAACGCTGAACACGGCGTGCGCGCGATACAACCAGCTTATCTTCTTCAGAAAGCTCGTCCATACCCAAAATGGCGATGATATCCTGCAATTCTTTGTAGCGTTGCAGAATTTCTTTTACGCGTTGGGCAGTGTTATAATGCTCGTCGCCTAAAATGATCGGGCTCAAGATACGTGAGGTTGAATCCAGAGGGTCAACCGCAGGATAGATACCCAGCTCGGCAATTTTACGTGACAATACTGTGGTAGCATCTAAGTGGGCGAAAGTAGTGGCCGGTGCAGGGTCGGTCAAGTCATCCGCAGGCACATACACCGCCTGTACAGAGGTGATAGAACCGCGTTTGGTTGAGGTGATACGCTCCTGCATGGTACCCATTTCGGTAGCCAGCGTTGGCTGGTAACCTACCGCTGAAGGCATACGGCCTAACAGCGCAGATACTTCAGAACCCGCTTGTGTAAAGCGGAAAATGTTATCGATAAAGAATAATATATCTTTTCCTTTGCCTTCGGCCTCGCCATCGCGGAAATACTCGGCAATGGTTAATCCTGATAGCGCCACACGGGCACGTGCACCCGGAGGTTCGTTCATCTGACCGAACACGAAGGTTGCTTTTGAATCTTTTAGTTCGTCTTTATTTACTTTGGAAAGGTCCCATTTGCCTTCTTCCATCGCGTGAACGAAATCATCACCATATTTGATAATGCCTGATTCGATCATTTCGCGCAGTAAGTCGTTACCTTCACGGGTGCGCTCACCTACACCAGCAAACACCGATAAACCGGCATAAGCTTTCGCGATATTGTTGATCAGCTCCTGGATCAATACGGTTTTACCAACACCGGCACCACCGAACAAACCGATCTTACCACCTTTTGCATAAGGCTCGAGCAAGTCGATCACCTTGATACCTGTAAAAAGAACTTCGCTTTCGGTTGAAAGATCTTCAAAGCGTGGAGGCAAGCTGTGGATAGGCCTTCCATTAGCCTTATCAACTTCGCCCAAACCATCGATAGGGTCGCCCACTACGTTGAACACGCGGCCTTTGATATCGTCGCCGATAGGCATACGGATAGCTGATTCCAAATCGGTAACCGCCATTCCGCGCAGTAAACCGTCGGTCGAATCCATCGCTACGGCACGCACGCGGTCTTCGCCCAAATGCTGCTGAACTTCCATAATGACCTTCTGGCCATTCTCTTTTGTAACCTCTAACGCGTCGTAGATACGGGGAAGGTGGCCGTCGTCAGCAAAGCTAACGTCAACAACCGGGCCGATGATCTGTGATATTTTTCCAATGTTTGGCATATATAACCTGGTAATTTAAAAGAATTTGTAATAAGAAATAGTACCTTATAAAATGCTATTATTTTAGAGCCGCAAAGCTAAGGTTTTTCGGGAAATATTGAAATAGTGGAGGGAAATTATTTTAGTTTGCAATTTTTAGTGTGCAGCGGGGTGTTCAGTTTGCAGTTTTCAGTGGGCGGTGGGCAGTCTTTTTTTATTTGCAAACTGGCAACTGCAAACTATTCGGCTCACCCTGTCTGCTGTGCAAAGAGGGAGTTTTAACTGCGATTTGCAAACTGCCAACTGAAAACTGCCAACTAAAAAGCCAACACCACCTTCCCTACCAGGTCGCCGCTTTCCATCAGCTGATGGGCTTTGGATGCTTCTGCTGCAGGGAAAACGGAATGGATAACGGGTTTTATTTTGCCGGATGCCAGCAAGGGCCATATATGTTTTTCGAGGTTTTGGGCGATGGCAGCTTTAAAGGCAATTTCTCTTGAACGCAGCATCGAGCCAGTGATGACCAGTCGTTTACGCATCACTGCGGATAGATCAACCTGCACATCTTTACCCTTCATGGCGTTGATCATTACCAACCGGCCCTCCTCAGCAAGCGACTGGATATTGCCGGGCGTGTAATCGCCGCCTATCATATCTAATATCACATTTACGCCTTTTCCATCGGTCAGCTCTTTGATCACTTCCGCAAAGTTTTGTTTTTTGTAGTTGATGGCTTTGTCAGCGCCTAAGTCTTCACAAAATTGGCATTTCTCATCTGAGCCGGCAGTTACATAAACCGTGTTGCCCAATGCTTTTGCCATCTGGATAGCTGCTACCCCAATACCGCTTGATCCGCCATGAACTAACAGGCTTTCACCTTTCTTTAAGACGCCCCTGTCAAACACATTGCTCCATACGGTAAAGAAAGTTTCGGCCAGGGAAGCGGCTTCGATGAAGGATAAATTATCCGGTATAGGCAAACATTGTCCCTCAGGCACATTACAATATTCGGCATAACCGCCGCCCATGACCAGGGCGCAGACTTTGTCACCGATTTTCCAGCGGGTGACTTCCTTGCCTACTTCCGCAATGGTCCCCGCAATTTCTAATCCGGGGATATCCTGGGGTACACCGGCTGGTGGTGGATAATTCCCCTTGCGCTGAAATACATCCGGGCGGTTGACGCCTGCAGCTGACACTTTTACCAGTACCTCGTTCGGGCCGAAGGATGGTGTAGGCCGATCCTCAAGCTTTAAAACTTCCGGGCCGCCGGGATGGGTGATTACTATTGCGTTCATTTTTAGCATTTAACCTATATGCACTATTAATGTTTGTTTGGATCGCCAAGCACTTTAGCCAGTTTTTTATCCAGGTCGGTTATATCACCTTCATCGTAATCCCTTTTGTATAATGAACTACGCCCGCGGTAACGGCCTATGATTTTATGGTTTTTATTTACCAGCAGTAGTAAAGACGGAGCCATCTCCCTTATATTATAGAAGGTATCAAGATTGCCCACTGGATCAGCAAGTATATTATGCCACATTAAAGTGTTTTCTTGTTTGACCGAATCGAGCCACATTTTTGTAAATGAGTCCATCGATATTGCGAGAACATCTAACCCCTGACTATGATATTTATTATAAATTGGTTTTAAGCGAGTATTATCGATTGCCCAATCTGCCCAAAAATATATTAACAGGTAATTATCTATCTTAAACGATCGCGGATCAAACCTACTCCCATCCACATTAACCCCCAAAGGCATTCTGACAATACTACCGACCGAAGAAGCTTTGCGGTTTACAATCTCTTTCTCTATTGCTTTTCCAGATACGCTTTTTTTAACCGCATCAGAAAATGGATTATAAAACATTTCTATTGAATCTGTCGGCATATCTCCACCAAGAAAATTTTCCAATAAATAAGCACTTAAAAATGATTGTGTGTGGGTGGTTATAAATTTGTAGTTAACTTGTTTTTGCTGCTGATCGGTTTGATCAAATTTACTTAATAGAACTTCGTATGCAGCATGAACTTTTTTAGTATTTACCAACTCCCTTAGTTTATTCATTTGAATTTCTAACGAGTCTTTAGTTCGTGTTGTCGGCTCCTCCAGTTTTTTCAACTTATTCCAATCATCCTGCATCACCGAACCGGTAATTTTGGCTTGGTCAAAATCATCCTCTTTAATGGATACGGTCATATTGCCGGGGCTCAAAAAAAATTCGGTGTAATGCGAATCATTCTCAGACTTTTTTTTGGCATCAGTTGTAAGTTCTGCAAAAACAGGACTAATAATTGAACCATTAAATTCGAATGTGCCGTTGTTTACCCTTGCAGAATCTTCTATCTTCTTACCAGCAGTATCTTTGTATGACAGAAATATTGTATGGGTGTTTTTGCCAATGATGCTTCCCTTTAATATAAAAATATTCAAGGGTTTATTTTTTTGTGTACGATCCGTGCAACTGCAAAATATGAAGATAAGAAGCAGGCATAATTGACTTTTCATCAGTTTAGGTTTATCACTCTAATCTAAATCTTATTATCAGGTTATGCAATTATCTTTTTGTTTTAAAATGATGTTTGTGGCTTTCCCTACTCGCTCTTTAAACTATCCACCGGGTTTGCCATAGCTGCTTTGATGGATTGAAAGCTGATGGCAATAAAAGCGATGACAATAAGTAACTAGGCCCCGCGGCCATGTGCGGGTATAATTCAATCATCGCTATTAATTATTAGATAAATATTAATTTTAATAATAGTTAAGATATATTAAATATTATTATATTGCGTATACCAATTACCGGGGCTTATTTATTAAATATTCATTAATTTTTAACCTATTAATCTCTAAATGCTATGAAAAAAAAATTAGCTTTTTCCCTATTCCTGGGAATTTTGTTTCTAAGTGCGCTTTCATTTACATTAGTTAAAGAAAGGTATACTGCTAAAAAGGTTGCTATTGTAAACAAAAAAACCGTTAAAAAGCCTACATGTACTGCCAATATCACAAGCTTTACACTTGTTTCGGTAACCTCTACCTCGTTTACAGTATCATGGACATATTCCGGAAGTCCTGCCTCATTTAATTATGGTGGTTATTATAACCCACATGGTGGGATTACCCCGGGAAATACAACTTCAACAACTCTTACATTACCAATTCCCCCCGGCGCTTGTGGTGCCAGGATTGGTGTACTATGCGTTTGTTCTGACGGCACAACTGTTGGTCAAACCCATGGGGTGTTATTTGGATGCGGTGACCCCACCATATATTTCTAATACCCATAACCTTAAAGGCTTCGGTAATATTATTCTCACGTATGGTTCCCCGGCATAATCACCGGGGAATTTTTATAATACTGTCAATTAAGTTTATGGAGAACCATAAAAGACAGCATAATGTAAAAAATCACAACACCTCAAACCTACCGGCATATTTTCCATTCTTTTGCAGAAAAAGAATTAGCTATGTCAATCCAACCAGGTCAACCCGCTCCGCAATTCACTTTAGTATCGTCTGAATTTAAAGAAGTATCCTTAGCTGATTTTAAAGGCAAAAAGGTAGTACTTCATTTTTTTCCGATGGCTTTTACCGGCACCTGCACTACCCAGCTATGCACCATGCGCGATAGTTTTGGTTATTATGATGGCCTGAATGCGCAGATATTAGGGATATCGGTTGATTCACCGTTTACGCTGAAAAAGTTCAAAGAGGAATATAATTACCAGTTCCCTTTGCTTTCCGACTTCAATAAAACCGCCTCGCCTGCTTATGGTGCATGGTATGAGGAGTTTGCTCTTGGCTTGAAAGGCGTATCCAAACGTGCGGCTTTTGTGATTGATGAGGAGCAGAAAGTGATCTATGCAGAAGTGCTTGATGTGGCTACCGATCTGCCCGATTTTGATGCCATAGCAGCTGCTGTAAAGTAATTTTGAAAAATATTATAGCAGTTAAAAAAGAAATCCTATTTTTGCAGTCCCCTAAAAAAAGCACTTGTGCCGGATTACGGGAATAATTAGATACTGCACTTGTAGCTCAATTGGATAGAGCACCTGACTACGGATCAGGAGGTTAGGGGTTCGACTCCCTTCAAGTGCACAAAAAATTTAGGCCTTTCAGTATTTTACCGGAGGGCCTTTTTAAATTTCAACCGAAAACTAATTATGCTAAACTTAGTTCTATTTGGTCCTCCCGGAGCGGGAAAAGGTACGCAATCACATAAACTTATTGAAAAATATGGTTTGATCCACCTTTCAACCGGCGACTTGCTGCGGAGTGAAATTGCACAGGGAACAGCATTAGGGTTGGAAGCCAAAAAGCTGATGGATGATGGCAAATTGGTGCCTGATGAAGTGGTGATAGGCATGATCAGTCATAAGCTGGATACTAACAGAGATGCCAAAGGCTTCATTTTCGATGGTTTTCCGCGTACGGTTGCACAGGCCGAAGCGTTGGATGCATTGCTTGAAAGCAAAAATGTACATATCTCGTCCATGATAGCGCTGGAGGTTGATGACGAGGAACTGGAACGCCGTTTATTACTGCGTGGCAGGGATTCGGGCAGGCCTGATGATGCCAACCCGGATGTGATCCGTAAGCGCATCAAAGAATATAATGATAAAACAACTCCCGTAGCTACATTCTATAAAAACCAAAACAAGTTTACAAGTGTTAACGGTATCGGGTCGAAAGAAGAAATATTTGATTCGATCGAGGCTGTTACGGAAGCACTTTAATATCGGATTTCGGATTTTCAATTTCGGATTTTTGCCTTCTTAGTTTCCAAAATGGAAACGTTTGAAACCCATATCTAAAATAAAATAAATCCGAAATCGTAAATTGTAAATCCGAAATAAAAAAATGTCCCAAAGCTCCAATTTTGTTGATTATGTGAAGATATGCTGCCGGTCGGGGCATGGTGGAGCGGGCTCTAAACATTTGCACCGCGATAAGCTGACCTCCAAAGGTGGTCCTGATGGTGGTGATGGTGGTCGTGGAGGGCATGTGATCGTAAAAGGCAATGCACAGCTATGGACCTTATTGCACCTTAAATTTCGCAAGCATGTAATAGCAGGGGATGGTGATCCGGGTAGTTCATCATTGCAAACGGGCAAAACCGGCAGGGATGAGATACTGGAAGTACCGATGGGTACCATTGCCAGGGATTCGGAAACCGGTGAGGTTATATTTGAGATCACTACCGATGGCGAAACCAAAATTATTACGCCCGGTGGTCGTGGTGGTTTGGGCAACTGGCATTTTAAAACTTCAACCCAACAAACTCCACGTTATGCCCAACCCGGCGAAGATGGCCAGGAAGCGTGGAACGTTCTTGAACTGAAATTATTAGCTGATGTTGGTTTGGTAGGTTTCCCTAACGCGGGTAAATCAACCCTCCTATCCGTAGTCTCAGCGGCTAAACCGGAGATAGCGGATTATGCTTTTACTACTTTGGTACCTAATTTGGGTATCGTAGCATACCGCAACAACCGCTCATTCGTGATGGCGGATATACCGGGCATCATCGAAGGTGCTTCGCAGGGTAAGGGATTAGGGTTCCGGTTTTTACGGCATATCGAGCGTAACTCGGTATTATTGTTTATGGTTCCTGCGGACACCAGTCGCACTATTAATGAGGAATACCAGATATTGCTTCACGAATTACAGGAATATAATCCCGAGCTGATCCATAAACCCCGTGTACTAGCGATCACCAAAGCCGATCTGCTGGATAAGGAACTGCAGGATGAAATGAAGAAGGATATCCCTGAAGGTATCCCTTCCATTTTTATATCATCGGTAGCTCAAAAGGGCATCAGTGAGTTGAAGGATCTGTTGTGGACGGAAATTAACCGCTGATTCAGATGATTTAATGATGACGTTGATTGTTAATTTCCATCAGCGAAATCAGATAATCAGTTTAATCAGCGGTCCCTACTCCATCATCAATCTTCTGATCAGCTCTGCGCTTTGGGCTTTGCCTTCTTCGAGGCGGTGACTGAAGAATGCCTGTACTTCGTTGAAATGCTTTTTGTAGCCTTCCATATCGCCATAACCAATAATGGCCGACCATTCCCTTACCGCCGAGTGAAACTCCAGATCATCACCCCGGATGGTTTTATCATACAGAGCAGTTTCGATAGATTCCTCTAACAATTCCTCGTTCTTGAACAGGTACTCAGCAATGCCGAGGCGCAGGCGAAAAGGTGGCGTTTGGCAGATGAGGTTATCATAGGGGTTTACGCCGAGATGGTACCAGGCATCCACCATGCTTAATATACTGAGGTGCGAATTGGGTTTTTGCTGCTCGGGTTTTTGGGATAGCGAAAATTCCTTCATTACCTTATCGCTCAGCATAATGGGTTTGCGGCTTTCGTGGAAAACAAAATCCCGTGCCCGGTAAAGTCTTTCGCGGAACGCTTTTTCCTCTTCCTGTATCATCAGCTTAAACAATTCCGACTCGGATATGGCATAGCGCTTCACCTGCTGCCTGGCATAAGGGTTTAAAATAGCCAGTCCTGCGTACACGTGGGCCTTATAGCTGAAAATACGCAAGGTGGTCAGTATCTTCACATTATCTATCCCCCCAACATACGAGCCATTATCCCATGGGAAAAAACCGGCTTCTTTCCAGGCAGTACCCATGCTTTCGAACCCTACGTGGGTTACGGCTTGTGTATCGGCTACTATTTTATCGTGTTCGTGGTAATCGGGTATCTCTACTATATCTGTGCCCACAGCAGTAAACAAATCCAGCATACGCTGATAAGCCTCGTCATCAGTCCGGTGCCTGATCAGGATCAATTTTTGTCCTTTAGGCTCAAAACCTGGCCCGTGCATGGCATGGAAAGTGATGATCTTTGAATCGGCGGGCAGGTATTTTTCAAATATGGCTATTTCCGGGTGCTTCACTGAAGTTTGCCCCGCCACAATTGCCCCGTACTTAGTAGATGGGCCATACAGGGCCACTACTTCCTCCAAACGGTCAGCCTCAACAGAATAGATCACCAGGTCGTTGGTGCGCGCTACGTCGCCCCCGTTATCCAATACCTCGATACCGAATGGCGTAAGTTCTTCTTCCAGTTGAGCCCTGTTTTCGGGCAGGTCGCAGCCGCAAACTGGATAACCTGCTTTGGCGAAGGCTTTGGCATACAGGCGCCCCATGTCGCCCAACCCGATGATACCGATATTCATTTCGCTAATATAGGGATGAGAAGGATAAGTTGATGTGCAGATATGCAAATGTGCAGATTAGTTACTCATTTCGGGCTACTAACTAATTGGTTCCATTTGCACATCTGCATATTCACGCATTTGCACATCAACATAACTTGGTATTCAGCTTGATTTTTCATTAAATTAGCATATCCTTTCGGCGTAAAAAAGAGTATACAGACAAATAAAATTATTTTTGCGAGGGCAATTAATTAATAATTAACTTACCAGTCTAAATTTTATACCAATGATGAAACGTTTATTATTACCGGGGTACTTTATTTTATTTTTATATTTTGCCGTATATTCAGCGCAAGCATCCGCACAGGATACTACCCAAAAGGCGTCAACCCCTACTGTAAAGGCAACTATACCGCCGAAAGTAAAACATCATGCTAAAGCTATACCGGCAGCAACGGCCCCAGCCATTACACCACCAGCTGCTCAAAAGCCCCAGATTGTAGTAAATCCCATAAAAACACAGATAGATCCTGCCCAACTGAATGACAAAAGCCTGAACGGGCAATATCAATACCTTCTGACCAAAACCTACAATTACCAGCAGCCTCTCATCTCGGCATTGTGGAAAAACGTGATGGATACGCTTAAAGGTGAGCGCAATAAACTACATGAAACGCAAGCTAAACTTACTGCTCAAACCAAAACCGTAAGCAGTTTACAGGCCGATGTAACCAGTAAAGATCAAACCCTATCTGAATCCAACGCAAGGGTGGATGCCATTAGTTTGTTTGGCATCGTATTACCAAAATCGACCTATAATTTGATCATGTGCGGCCTGGTAGTATGCCTTGCCATTGCACTGGCTATTGTGATAGCCACTACAGCCAAATACAAGCACGAGGCTAAATACCGCATCGAACTGTATGAGGAGATAGATGAGGAATATAAAACCTTCAAAGCCAAAGCCAACGAAAAAGAGATCAAGCTTGCCCGTGAGCTGCAAACCGAGAGGAATAAAGTGGATGAGTTGATGGGGCGTGGATAGACCGCTGATTTTTATTTGATTGATGTTATTTCGTTGATTGAATAACAATAGAACTATAAACTCTGTTGTTATCTTTGAATATGAAAGCTTAACTCTTTGGCTGGAACCCGCAAAAATGGCCATGGACTGACCTGGATGATGACATCAAAAAGCTTTCGGTAAACGGGGTGCTTGAAGATAACTGGAGCGTAGTTAGTCATAAAACCATACAACCCGGCGACCGGGCCTATTTCGTAAGGGTTGGGGTTGAGCCTAAGGGTATTTTTGCATCCGGCTTTATTTCATCAAATCCTTACCCGGCCGTGCACAAAGGCAGATCCTATTACCGGATCGCTATCAAATTCGACATTCTGCTAAATCCCAATACCGAACCTATCCTGGCTATGGATATCTTAAAAAGCGGTCGTATCGCTGAACAAAACTGGACACCACAAGCATCGGGTATCTCTATCCGCCCGCAGTTGGTTGATGAAGTGGAACAAACGTGGTTAAGCTTTCTGTCAAACCGCGAGGATATGAAAGGGTATTTTTAGGTGTCGCAAATGGCCTCCCGGTATGTCGTAATTACCTGTTTATAAACTCGTTTAGTGGCCATACATTTGGATTAAATCAAAACTAAAATTATGGAAACAGCCAATGAGCACATTATCCGGCAGATAATTGATAACTGGGCGAAAGCGGTAAGGGCAGAAGATATTGACGGGGTTCTTGCTCATCATTCAAATGATATGCTAATGTTTGATGTTCCTGAACCTGTGCAATTAAAAGGTATCGATGCCTACCGGTCATCATGGGTAGATCTGTTTTTTCCATGCAATGGCAATGATGTGGATTTTGAGATAACGGAATTAAACATTACTGCCGGTAACGACGTGGCCTTTTGCACCGGCATTGTAAATTGCAGCGCTCCTGAAAACGGCATAAAAGTGCCTATCAAAGTTAGGTTGACAATAGGCTTAAAAAAGATGGATGGCCAGTGGATAATTACACATGAGCATCATTCTGAGGCGGCGAAGTAAAATAATCCACCAACGTCATTGCAATAAGGTTGATGGATAAATTAAGATTATTCCGATCTCAAACTCTCTTCGAGAGCCATAGCTCATTCTGAGCGAAGGCTCTTCACCGGGTTTGCGACTGCTGCTTTGATAGCCTGCGCACTTACTGTGAGCAAGGTAATCACCATAGCGCCTATACACGCCACCAGGAATATCCATAACGAAATATCGGTATGGTATTTATAATTTTTTAGCCATCCTGCCAGGAAGTACCACGAAATGGGTGTTGCGAGAGCACACGATATGGTCACCAGTATTACAAAATCTTTGGACAACATTCCCCACAGATTGAATACTGAAGCTCCCAGAACCTTGCGAACGCCTATCTCTTTCGTCTTTTGTTCGGCCACAAAAGAGGCCAGCCCAAATAAGCCCAGGGACGAAATAAATATGGCCAATACCGCAAAAATGGATGCCAGTTTGCCTATGCGCTCCTCGTCCGAAAACTTTTTGGCGTAGTCTTCATCTGTAAACTGGTAATCAAAAGGGCTGGCCGGGTTATATTTTTTGAAAACAGCAGCAATTTTTGGAAGCGCCTCTTTAAACGGCAACGTCGGTTTGATCTTTATAGTGATGACGTTTGACCAGTTTAGATCCACAAAAAAGATAGTTGGCTGCACCGGTGTGTATGGCGATTGCATCACCATATTATCGATGACGCCTACCACCGTGTAGGTCTTTTTATTGAAACGGATGATCTTGCCTACAGGCTCCTTAAATCCTGTGAGCTGAACAGCGCTTTGATTTAATATCATTGCGTTGGTATCAGATGGGAAATCCCTTGAAAAATCGCGTCCCTGGCTCACGTGCCAGCCGATAGTTTTCCCAAAATCCTGGGTAACAGCTATGGTGCCAAAAAGCGGGTTGGTTCCTGGTTGCTTGCCATCCCACTCAAATCCTATCTGGTTGCTGTAAACATCAGTGGTGGGGCTGGATGATTCGGCCATATTTTCAACCGCGCCTGTTGCTATCAGATCATTACGGATAGAGGCATAATGCCCGTATAGATCGGGCGTATTCATCCCGATAGTGATCAACCCCTCGCGCGAATAGCCCACCGGCCGGTTTTTGGCATATTGTATTTGCCGAAAAACGATGATCGTACCAATAATAAGCGTAACGGATATAGTAAATTGAAGCACTACCAGGATTTTACGGGGAAGCGCTGAAAAACGACCTGCACGGAAAGTACCTTTCAGCACCTTAACCGGGTTAAATCCCGATAAATAAAATGCCGGGTAACTCCCTGAAACAAAGCCGGTGAAAAAAGTAAACAGCACCATCACCAACCAGAACACCGCATTACCCCAGGGTATTGACATTGACTTATCGGCTATCACATTAAAAAATGGCAGTGCTACCAGCACCAGGATGATGGCGAATACAAAAGCCATGCTTGCCATCAGGATGGATTCGCTCAGGAACTGCATGATCAACTGCTTACGCATCGAGCCTATGGCTTTACGAATCCCTACCTCTTTGGCGCGTTTTTCAGATCGTGCGGTACTTAGGTTCATAAAATTGATACAGGCCAGCAACAGCACAAAGACCCCGATAATACCGAACAGCCAAACATACTGTATGCGCCCCCCCTTTGATCTTTCCATTCTCGAAAT
>JABDFM010000040.1:0-473 GCA_013286565.1 Bacteroidota bacterium | reverse complement strand
ACAGGTGCTCGTTGCCTTCTTCTTTCTTTACATATCTTTGGGTGATCAGCTCGATCTTGGCGGATGTTTTGGCTATATCCACGTTATCATTCATCTCAACAAAGATCTGGAAGCTGTGATTGTCCCACTGGGTTTGAGCGCGCTTCAGCCAGCCTTCGGTGGTTAGATACTTATCCCAGGGCATCAGGAAATACGTCTCATTAAAGGATGAATTTTTAGGGATATCCTCGAAAATCCCTGCCACTTTCATGTCGTGCTTATTACCGATGCGTACTGTTTTTCCAATCGGATTGATATCGCCAAAGAGCGCAGTTGCAAGAGAATGACTCAGCAGCATCGACGAAGGATCTGTCAGCGCATTGATACTACCGTCGAGCATGTGCAGGCCAATCATTTTGGGAAATTCCGGCTGCACCCACATGCCATTCTTTGACAGCTTTTTTTCGCCGGCACCGAGTATGAAGCCAAAGTTC
>JABDFM010000039.1 GCA_013286565.1 Bacteroidota bacterium | reverse complement strand
TTATTTTTTATACTAATAGTATCAACCTGTGCAAAGCTGGCAGAACAAAACATATTTGCGACAATAAATAAAACGAGAATTTTCATCGCCCCATTATTGGTAATCGCAAATAATAGTAAGCTTTTGAATTTAAGAGGAGTTTTGTGCATTTCGGAGCGTGTTAAAATAATTGTATAGCTAAACTACGTTCCCATAATATCGAAGGCAATACATTTCAACCTTTCGGTTGGAATATTTAATGGTTTTGTTGTTTTCTTATATAACTGCAACCGTCCTAAAGCTAGCGCACGCGTGCCGCGTGTGTCTTTTTAGCTTATTTTAGTACGATACATTGCAAATGGAGCACACGCGACACGCGTGCGTCAGCGAGGGATAAAAGCTGATAAGCTGGCTAAGAAAAAAGCATTGAACGACGGTGATACCACTGCTGTAAAGGTTGCCGAAGCCAATCTAATCGCTGATAAAAACAACTTAAAGAAAGACATCCGTGAGGCAAGTCATGATGATACGAAATACTTTGCATTTGTCCGTCCAAAATCTTAAAACCCACTATATATAAAACAAGGAGTTGTGTCGAATGCTTTAATCCTCTGCACGCGCGACAGCGATTGGCAAAGATTAAAGTTGTATATCGGGGTGGAAAAACCCATATAAACCCGCACATATAAAAATTAAATGTGTTACTCCAAGATTCACAAAGAAAGTTCGTAATGCTATCGTTTTGTATCGGAGTTGCTTATAACTATATTTTAAAATCAATATATTGATACCATAAAACACCATGTTAAGTAAAATGGATTCAATGACGAACATACAAATATGTAGGATGTCCATAATTGTTTGATGTCCACGGAAAACTCCAACTGGTCGATAAGGAACAATATAGCCATTAAATGAACTAACATAAAGTAGAAGAGCGATAGTCAGCAAAAGGAAGACTATATTGAGTATAATATAAAGTGGGTATTTCATAACTGGGTATGTGACGAGCTAATTAGGTTGATTAACTAAATATAGCTGTTATCTTGCAAATTGCAAATTCATCTCGCTGTCCCCGCAGGGTCTTCCGCAGGAGACCCTGCGATTGATTCACACAAGCGACACCCCATTCCCATCCGTCGTCAACACTCCGCTCATGTAATCCAGAAAAAGGCGCATTTTGATATAGATATCATTCACTTGATACACAAAATCCGGACTTTGTACTTCTTCATCGGTAAACTCATGCTTCAGGATAAATTGTTTGTAGCGTAAAAGATCAATAGCCGGGTGGTCCTTCGCATAGCCGCGCGGCATAGAGCCGAGTTTTGCGCCCATCAGTCGGCCAAATGTTTTCACAAACGTTTGGTTTGCAAGCATTTTTCGCCAGTCGGGATAATTGGCATCTATATCCTGCCGTATCCTTTTCAGATCGTCAGATACCGGCCCCCAAAATCCCCCCGCCACAAATGAATTTCCGGGTTCGATACGAAAATAGTACCCGCCACGCAGCTTTTTGGTAGCTCGCCTGAAACTCCCGCTCCAGTGATTATTGTAAGGCGTTTTATCTTTCGAAAAACGCACATCCTTATATATCCTGAACACACTTTTCTTCCCCGAAGCAGTTTCGATCAGGTCATGTTTATTCATTTCAACCAGCAGGGCATCCGCAAAATCAATGATATTGTCATGCGCTTCCAGGTAGCGGTCCTTATGCGCATTGAACCATTCGCGGTTATTGTTTTGTGAAAGGTCCTTTAAAAAATCGATCGAATCTTTTTTGATGCTGATTGCAGCCATTTTTACTTGTGTTTTATTCTGTACCCACAGGGTCTTCCGCAGGTTTAAGTTAACCAATAAAATCGGCATTTCACCAGGCGTTCCTATGGAACGCAATTCATATTCTCATTTTTTCTACCAACGAATCGTCCCGATGGGACGAGAAATATAACAAAGCGTCCTGTAAGGACGCATGGTTGGTAGAAACCACGTCAATAACCCCGTTTTACGTTCCATAGGAACGTTTGGTGATATCGGATTACTAACGGATGCAATTATAAACGTTAAATTTTATGGGTTATCTTAAATCTACAGGAGACCCTTCGGAATGAAACTTAACGTTTTTTTCTTAATGTCTTTTACCGAATAAAGCACTTCTTCCTCATTGAAAAAATTAAAGGTTTCGCTGTCCTCCGTCAATTTATATATCCCTTTTTGAAGAATATATTCTTCATGCTTTTTCAGGATGAAATCCGCAAAATCAGCTATTTCTTCTGCCTTTTCAAAAGGAAGAACATGTAGTGTTTTTATGATTTTTTCTATGATCGCTTCTTTTTTCATACTAATTCAAATATGAGAAAATTTAATTTGAAGAATTCTTCGCCTCCCAATAATCCCCCGACAGGATGATCATATTCAGCAATTTAATACTGTTATCATAATAATCATAATCTTTCAGCTTAAAATTTATTAGGTAATCCCACACGTCATTCAGCCATTGCTGGTTCTTTTTATCCACCATAGCCGAAACCGCGAACGGCCCGATAAAACTGAGCGCTTCAAAATACCGGCCCTTAATATCATTACCTTCTAAAGTATAACCTGCGGATATATTGTCGGCCTTGTTACGGGTGGTCTCGCGTATCCAGCGGTTGATCTTATCATTGATAGCCTTTGCTCTCGGGTCGCCTGTAAGCAGGTAATCAGTAGCAATGCGCCAGGGCACGCGGCAGGCGTTGTAGTTATAGCTGCCATCGTATTTAGATTCCAAATATCGCGGTTCGGCTGGAATAGCCTTTTTATTGATGTGCCGGATAAAATCAGGGATCAGTCCTGCATCTTCACTATAGGTATGTTCCATATAGCTGAATAGCTTGTAATTATTGTTGACGACTTTATTCCACCGATCATCATTAGTCGCTTTTTCAAATGCCTTAAAGTTAGCAGGCATAAAATCTGAAGATCGCGTATCATAATAATCCTTACTATCCCATTCTATCGCGTCGCTCAGCAAAACCGAATACGTATGCGGGTTGATCTCATGCTGCATGATGGAGGCGATCATATTACGCGCCTCTTTTAAGTAATTGATAGCGCCTTTGCTGCCCCATTGCGTATTGGCCAGCAGCAGGGAGTAAGCGATATCCATATCACCATCCGTTGCCGAGCTTTTGTCCTGGTCCCTGCAGTTTTTGTCCTGCGCCCAGGCCATCAGGTAGGGGTGATTACCGGGATGGGCCTTATAATAATGATACAAACCGTCATAAGTAGCTTTTGCAGATGGGTCAGCACCTGCCATCAGCGAAGTAATGATCATACCATAACCCTGGCCTTCGGATACGCATTGTTTTTGCCCTTTCGTTTCAAACCAAACATAATATTCATCAGGGCGACAGCCGGGCTTAATGTATCGCTTCTTCCATTGGTTGTAGAAATTCAGCGTAAGCTGATCCAGCTTTAATTGGGAAATATGGTTAGGTTTGATCGCCCCTTTTACATACTCCACATGCTGCGGAAAAGGCTTTAAGGTTTCTTGAGCAAATAATGTTATGTCAGAAAAAAGTAAAACAATAAATAGTACTTTTAGTCTGCTAATCATAAATCAATTATTGAATAATTATACAAAAGTGCATTTTTAAACCTGTAAAAGCTGCTTTATAAGGCTTTACATACTTTTAAGTTATTATTGTGGGTTAATGACAAACGCTTATGTTTGTAACGATAACAACGATAGTACTTAAACGTCAGTATTTCAGTCGGTATATAATTTTACTTTTGTTGTGTCAAAACTACACGCATGTTGAATATCCCCTTAAAACACTATCTCCTGTTTTCGCTAAGTGTTTTATATTTTTCCGGGGCAAACGCCCAAAAAGTACTCACCATTAAGGATGCCGAAGCCACCGCGCTTGCTAATTATGCTTCTATCAAAGCAAAAGCAAACCAGCTGAATGCGGCCAAAACCTACTTAACGGAAACAAAAACTGAATACCTGCCCGATGTCAATCTTTCGGCACAACAGGATTATGGAACCATTAATGGACAAAACGGCCCGCTTTACGGTTATCGCGGATTAAGTGTGGCCTCATCCGGTCCGGCTTTCGCTACCCAAAACTGGAATGCCAGTTTTGGAGCCTTATATCTCGCAAACGTTAACTGGGATTTTTTCACTTTCGGCAAGTCTGTGGAAAAAGTCAAAGTGCAAAAATCGGTGGTTTCGCTTGATGAGACCGATTTGGCGCAGGAGCAGTTTCAGCACCAGGTAAGAGTGGCTTCAACCTACCTCAACCTGCTCGCGGCACAGCAATTAACCAAAGCGCAGCAGGATAACCTCGACCGCAGCATGGATCTGCAAAAAGTGGTAATAGCCAGGGTAAAAAACGGCCTTAACCCCGGTGTCGATTCTTCATTAGCCAACGCCGAGGTATCCAATGCCCGCATCGCCTTAACCAACGCGGAGCAAACCGAGCAGGAGCAAAGCAGCCAGTTAGCGCAATATTTGGGGATAGCGCCGCAAAATTTTTTGCTGGATAGCGTTTTTGTAACCAAAGCCCCTGTAAATGCCGACCAGCAACCCTCGCTTAATCCCGAGGAGCATCCTATATTAAGATATTACCGCAACCGCATTGGCGTAAGCGACGAGCAGGCAAAATACTTCAGTACGTTTAGCTATCCTACCTTCAGCTTGTTTGGTGTTTACCAGGGCAGGGGCTCGGGTTTTGGCTCTAACTATGCCACTAACCAAAGTGATTACAACAGCAGCTACGGAAGCGGTGTCGATCCAACTCGTCTTAATTATTTATTTGGTGTAGGCATGATATGGAATATCACCAATCCTTTCCGGGTGCATTTCCAGGTGAAATCGCAAAAATTCACTTCGGAACAATACAAAAACGAATACGACCTGGTGGGGCAGCAATTGCATGATCAGCAGGTATTAGCCGAAACAAGGATTGCCAACGCTCTGAAGAACTATCGCGAAGTACCGGTCGAAGTAAAAGCCGCTACCGATGCTTACAACCAGAAGTTTGCTTTATATAAGAACGGGCTGGCTAATATTGTTGATTTTACCCAGGCGCTTTACACGTTAAACCGTGCCGAGGTAGATAAGGATATCGCCTCAAATAATGTGTGGCAAGCCTTACTATACAAAGCTGCCGCAACGGGCGACTTTGGCATTTTTATAAATAATTTTTAATCAAAATATAATACAATACATGGGATTGATTAAAGGAGCGCTGCGAAGGCCAATTACCGTACTCGTAGTAGTAGCGGGGTTATTTTTCTTCGGTATCAGCGCGGTACGCACCATCAAGATCGATATTTTCCCCAATCTTAACCTGCCGGTAATTTATGTATCGCACCCTTATGGCGGTTTTTCACCTAACCAGATGGAGGCATATTTTGGCAAGCAGTATGTTAACCTTTTGCTGTATGTATCGGGCGTTAAAAGTATAGAAACCCGCAACATCACTGGGTTAACGCTCATCAAGCTTACTTTTTACGAAGGTACAAACATGGCCCAGGCCGCGGCGGAGGTAACCGCCTACACCAACAGGGCCCAGGCCATCTTTCCGAATGGTTCGCAGCCGCCTTTTATTTTGCGGTTTGATGCCTCCACGCTCCCGGTAGGGCAGTTAGTGCTATCCAGTTCGGTACGAAATAATAACGAACTGATGGATATGGCTAATATTTATGTTCGTTCATCGTTCACCTCAATCCCCGGGCTGGTAGCACCTGCACCATTTGGGGGCAACGTGCGTACCGTTGTATTAAAAGTAGATCCTGAATTGCTGCGGGCGCATAATTTAACCCCCGACCAGATCGTAGCAGCATTGCGCGATAACAACCAGGCCACGCCTGCAGGTAACGTGCGGATAGGTGATTATAACTATTTAACACCTGCCAATACCACTATCAAAAATATTAAGGATTTCGGCGATATACCACTTTACAAAAATGGCGTACAAACTGTTTTTATAAAGGATATCGCTTCTGTTGAGGACGGGGCCGATATCACCACCAGTTATGCGCTGGTAAATGGTAAACGCTCGGTTTATCTGCCCATCACCAAATCAGCAGATGCTTCTACCTGGGAAGTGGTGCAAAACCTGAAGAAAGCGATACCGCGTTTCCAGGCCCTGCTACCGCCTGATGTGAAGATATCTTATGTATTTGACCAATCGGTATATGTGATCAACTCCGTAAAAAGTTTGGCTGAGGAAGGGACCATAGGCGCTGTGCTTACGGGCCTGATGGTATTACTTTTCCTGGGCGACCGGCGAGGGGCGTTGATCGTGATACTGACCATTCCAACCTGTATCATATCAGGTATATTTTTCTTGTCCCTGTTCCATCAAACCATCAATATCATGACGCTGAGCGGTCTTTCACTCGCTATCGGTATTTTGGTGGATGAATCAACAGTAACTATCGAAAATATCCACCAGCATTTTGATATGGGTAAACCCAAGGCGCTGGCTATATGGGATGCCTGTAAGGAGATCGCTTTTCCTAAATTATTGATCCTGTTTTGTATCCTGGCGGTATTTGCGCCAGCAATTACCATGACGGGTATTCCTGGCGCATTGTTCCTGCCGCTTTCCATGGCTATCGGGTTCTCCATGATCACTTCTTATTTACTGTCGCAAACTTTTGTGCCGGTGATGGCCAATTGGGTGATGAAGAACACGCATGAGGATAAAAGTCATGCTGACGGCTTTGCATTGGAGGACGAAGGCGATGCCTGGGAGCAGAAAGAACTGGCAGTAAAAAAGGCTACAGAAAGCAACGGGCATAAATTATCCCGGTTTGATAAATTCAGGCTGCGGTTTTTGAGTTTGATGGACAGGATGATGCCACTTAGAAAGCCCATCGTTATTATTTATACAATAGTAGCCTGCGGACTTGCATTTTTACTATTTAGTATTATCGGGCATGATGTATTGCCTAAAGTAAATTCAGGCGCTTTCCAGGTACGTTTGCGTGCACCCGACGGCACGAGGCTGGAACGTACAGAAGTAATAACGTTAAGTGCGTTGAGGGTATTAGATAGCCTGGTAGGTAAAGATAATATTGAAGTAACATCGGCTATGGTGGGCCAGCACCCCGGTCAGTTTTCAACCAGTCCCATCTACTTGTTTATGGCTGGTCCGCAGGAAGCTGTATTGCAGGTGAACCTGAGAGAAGGATACAAAGTGGATCTGGATGATCTGAAAGAACGTTTCAGAAGCGGGATGAAAAAGGTACAGCCTTCGGTTATGCTATCATTTGAACCGATAGAATTGACCGATAAGATACTGAGTCAGGGTTCGCCAACACCTATTGAAGTAGCAATCTCCGGCAAAAACAAACGGCAGAATGTGGCTTATGCTTTTAAAGTATTGGATAAACTAAGACAAATAGACTACCTGCGCGATGTGCAGATAGGGCAATCATTCAGGTATCCGGCTATCAATATCAATATCGATAGGGTAAGGGCCGCTCAGTTGGGTGTAAGTGTGAATGATATATCACGCTCGCTGGTGGCATCAACGTCATCATCAAGGTTTACCGAAAAAAATGTGTGGCTGGATGAAAAGACCGGATTAAGTTATTCGGTACAGGTGGAAGTGCCCGAATACCAGATGTCGAGCTTGAATGATATTAAGGAGATACCGGTAACTACCGGCCAAACCCGGCCCGTACTTGGCGATGTAGCCAGCATTCAACAGGATACTACCTTTGGCGAGGATGATAATATTGGCGCTATCCCTATGCTCACAGTAACGGCGAACATTAATAAAAAGGATCTGGGCACCGCCTCAAATGATGTGCAGAAAGCGATCAAATCATTAGGCGAACCGCCGAGGGGTTTAACTATACAAACACGTGGTTTAACCACCACACTTACTGATACGCTGGATAGTTTGCAAACCGGCCTCATCGTAGCCATTATCGTGATATTTTTGATGCTTGCCGCTAATTTCCAGTCGTTCAGAATGTCATTTGTGGTTTTATCCACACTTCCGGCGGTGTTATTTGGCTCGTTGCTATTGGTGAAGATAACCGGGGCAACGCTCAATTTACAGTCCTATATGGGTATGATCATGTCCGTTGGGGTATCCATCTCCAACGCGGTGCTACTGATCACCAATGCTGAAGAATTGCGCAAGCATAATGGCGATGCGCTTAAGTCAGCACGCGAAGCAGTTGCCCTGCGTTTAAGGCCCATCCTGATGACCAGTTTAGCTATGATCGTGGGTATGATACCGATGGCATCCGGGCTGGGTGAAGGTGGCGACCAGACCTCGCCATTAGGCCGTGCAGTAATCGGCGGGCTATTTGCCTCTACCTTTGCAGCTTTGTTAATATTACCTTTGATTTTTGCCTGGGTACAAGGCAATACCACTACCGATTCCGTTTCATTAGACCCTGAAGATAAAGAAAGTAAATTCTATGTCCCTTTGCATCATCATGAACATCCTCAAAAATAGATCAAGCCTCGCAGTAGCGGCATTGTTGCTTACTGCATTTACGTTTAGCTCCTGCGACTCTGATAAAAAAGAGAAGGAGCAGCAAGCAGCAACTGTGAAACAGGAAAACGCCGTTGAAACCCCTGCGGTTTTATTGGTGCCTGTTGAAAAAGGCAAGCTGAGCTCAACTATCGCTGTTCCGGGTGAGTTAGTACCTTATCAGGAGGTTGACCTGTATGCCAAAATTAACAGCTATGTAAAGAAGCTATTGGTTGATATCGGTTCCGAGGTGCACACCGGGCAATTACTGGCAACTTTGGATGCCCCCGAGATCAATTCGCAATTAGCGGCTGCCGAATCAAAAATAAAACAGCAGGAAGCCATTTACTTTGCCAGCAAGGCCACTTACGACCGCCTGTTAAGCACCAGCAAAACACCGGGTACCGTATCAGAAAATGATTTGGAGCAAGCTGAAGCTAAGAAAAACTCAGACCTGGCCAATGTAGATGCTGCAAAATCAAGCTATAAAGAGGTAGCAGCCAACCTGGATTATTTGCAGATAAGGGCGCCTTTTGATGGCATTGTTACCGCACGTAATGTGAACTTGGGCGCTTACGTAGGGCCAGGAGGTAAGGGGACTGACCCACTATTTGTGATACAAGACCAAAAAAGGATGCGGTTGGTGATATCTGTCCCAGAGTTATATACCGGTGGATTGAGTAATAAGGGCGAAGTCACTTTTGCTGTAAAGGCCCTTCCAAACCAAAAATTCAAGGCGAAAATAATGCGCCTTGCCGGGTCTTTGGATGAAAAACTAAGATCAGAACGCCTGGAAATGGATGTTTATAATAAGGATAAAAAACTGCTGCCCGGCATGTATGCTGATGTGGATGTGCCGGTTCCGTCAAGGGATAGCACTTTTATCGTCCCTAAAACTGCGGTAGTAACCTCAACCGAAAAGGTTTTTGTGATCCGGGTGGTTAATCATCACGCCCAATGGGTAGATGTAAAAAAAGGCTTCCAGGCGGGTGATAAAATGGAAGTTTATGGCGACCTGAAAGCCGATGATAAATTAGTGAGGCAGGCTACCGACGAGATCAGGGATGGGTCGGAGGTTAAGGATTAGATTGTCTGAATCATAGATTAAAACAGATTAATGGATTTCGCTGATTTATATATCCGTGAAAGCGAAAATCTGTGTAATAATCCTAATCCGAAAAATCAGTGATTCAGACATCAATCATTGAATCTTTTTCAAAATACTTGC
Organism: Bacteroidota bacterium; assembly: GCA_013286565.1. Taxonomy (GTDB): domain Bacteria; phylum Bacteroidota; class Bacteroidia; order Sphingobacteriales; family Sphingobacteriaceae; genus Mucilaginibacter. The sequence continues at coordinate 20,871 of JABDFM010000039.1, read as the reverse complement.
TCCAACAATATCAACACTGGCCTCTGAGTTCGATAATATAACAACGGCCAGTCTTTTCTCCGGGTTAAAAGCAAGAAAGCTGCTTGATCCTCCTGTGCCGCCATTGTGGAAGTAATATTCTACTCCTTCTACTTTAATGATGTGCCATCCAAGGCCAAGTTTTATATTTTTATCAAAAGTAACCTGATGCGTCAGTTCAATAGCTTTGGTCACCTGGTGTGTCAGCTCAATAGCTTTTGAGAGATCAGTGTTGGTAAGCGCCATGTTGGCTTTGGCGTAGATCAAAAGATCATTTACGGTCGATTTTAACGACCCGCATGGGGCAAGCACATCAAAATCCCAGGCCGGGGTTGCTTTGCCGTCCTCATTATACACCGTAACAAATCGTTGTTTAAGTTCGGGGCTTAGGTGCTGCACGGTACTTTTCATACCAAGAGGGGTGCAGATGATCTCATCAACCATTTGCGCGAACGATTTTCCGCTTACCTGTTCTAAAATCGCCCCCAATAATCCCGCAGCTAAATTGGAGTACGCATAAGTTTCGCCCGGCTTGCTGTTTAGTTTGCAGCCCTTTAAATAAGAGTATAGATATTCTATATTGTAATCCTTATAAGGATTAAGCGGGTCGCTGGAATGGAACTCGAAATTATCCGGCAGTCGCGGCAAACCCGAGGTATGGTTGCTCAGGGTTAAAAGCGTTACATTTTCAAGTGTACTATTGGCGGCCACCGAATCGGGCAGGTATTTGGTGATCGGGTCGGTCAGTTTTACTTTGCCTTCGTTTACATAATAAGCGAGCAGGGTAGCTGTAAATGTTTTGGTGATGGAGCCGATCTCGAAAAGATTATTGGCGGTAGGCAGTTTGCCATTGCCTAATGTTGTTTCGCCATAATTATAAGTATGGATAACGCCGTCCTTTAACACGCCGATGCTTAAACCCACCGTATTAGCTTTCTGGATATAATCCCTGGCAGCGGTATCCACCTTTTTATCGGTTACCGACCGCATTAAATTTGAGGTGGCAACGGGTTTTAATTTGTCAGGGGCTTCTTCTTTATAAGGCTTAAATAGAAACAGTTCCAATTTATCATCATTATCCAGGGTCATGAGCAGCTGAAGCACCCCGGTATCAAATACCAGCTTATAAGTGCTCATTTTATTGTTCAAAAAGCTGATTAATGATGATTCCCGGATCGGTCCGGCCGGGAAAAGCTGCCGTGTCGCTACGTCTTTAAATGCGTCAGCGCTTAATGCTTTTTTGAATTTCTCCCCGGCTAAACCATAAATAGACTCCGCTTGTCTTTCGTTAAAATACTTTTTAACCAATACAAATACCGAATCGTTTTTTAGCTGCTGCCTGCTTTGGGCAGATGCAGAAAGCGAGATGGTACAAATTATTAGAACAATGTATAAGAAATGAACTTTCATAAGGCAACCAATGAACTAATGAACCAGTGATCTAATGAACCAATCAAGGAGTTTGCCCAGCCAGCAGATAAAGGACTGCCATGCGTATAGCCACACCATTTTCTACCTGATCCAGTATGATGGATTGTTTGCTGTCGGCTACATCACTGGTAATTTCCACACCACGGTTGATAGGGCCGGGGTGCATTACGGTGATCTCTTTATCCAAGGAATCGAGTATCTCCTTGTTTAAACCATATAACATGCTGTATTCGCGCAGCGATGGGAAGTATTTGATATCCTGGCGTTCCAGTTGTATGCGCAGCATATTGGCTACATCGCACCAGTTAAGGGCTTTGAGCAGATCGTGCTCCACGGTTACACCTAAAGAGCCAATGTATTTTGGGATCAGGGTAGTTGGGCCGCAAACCATCACCTCGGCGCCCAGTTGTTTCAGGCATAAGATATTGGACAGCGCCACCCGCGAATGAAGTATATCACCCACGATCACCACTTTTTTACCAGCCACATCCCCATATTTTTCGCGGATAGAGAAGGCATCAAGTAAAGCTTGCGTAGGGTGTTCGTGTGCGCCATCACCGGCATTTACTATTTGTGCTTTGACGTGTTTCGACAAAAATATACCTGCACCAGCATAAGGATGGCGCATCACTACCATATCCACTTTCATGGCAAGGATATTATTTACCGTATCTATAAGTGTTTCGCCTTTGCTCACCGAGGATGATGAAGCCGCAAAGTTGACCACATCAGCAGAAAGCCTTTTCTCAGCCAGCTCAAATGAAAGCCGTGTACGGGTGGAGTTTTCAAAGAAGATATTAGCAATCGTTACATCGCGCAGGGAAGGAACTTTTTTGATAGGTCGGTTTAAAACCGATTTAAAAGTATCCGCGGTTTCGAATATCAATTCAATGTCCGCGCGGTTTAAGTCCTTAATTCCCAGTAAATGTCGTGTGCTCAGTCCTGCCATATTATTTGATTTCGGATTTCGGAATTTCGATTTCGGATTTTTTAATGGATGAATTTTTTAATTTATTGATTTGCTGGTTTGCTTTCGCTGTCTTTCCTATTGCAGTAAATATTGCAGTTAATTCATCAGCTTCTTTTTTCAGGACAATCAACTTAGTAGAACTAACTAAACCTGATTCTTCCATTAATTCAAGCCAATAAATAGATTCGTCGGCCTCTTCTTCAACAATTACTATTTTATTTATAAAATCAGCGGTTGATTTCCCTTTACATGCAGCACGATAATTAGCCCCAATTGATGATGAGCTCCTTAATAGCTGATTACATAGTACATTAAGTGAACGACTATTCGGAAGTTCTTCAATAAACTTGATCACGTCAATTGCAAACCTTTGTGTTCTGCGTTTTAATTCAATCTTATCCATTTATTTAAAATTCTAAATCCGAAATCGCACATCCGAAATCCGAAATCATTTTGCATCCGACACCAAAACAACCTTGTCCTCGCTGTCGGTTTCTTTCCAGCTTACTACCACTTTTTGCGATGCGATGGAATCTACCTCTATCCCTACATAATCTGCAGCTACCGGCAAATGACGCGAGTAACGGCGATCGACCAGCACCAGCAATTCAACCTTTTCGGGCCTGCCAAAATTAAGCATGGCATCCATAGCAGCGCGGATGGTGCGGCCTGTCCACAGTACGTCATCCATCATGATCACTTTTTTGCCTTCTATGATGAAATCTATTTTGGTTTGATTCGGTACTAATTGTGATTCGCGGCGGCGGAAATCATCCCGGTAAAAGGTGATGTCCATATCGCCTTGCAGGATAGTTTTGCCGGGTAATATTTTGCGGAGTTCGTCAGCAACACGCTTGGCTAAATAAATACCGCGCGGCTGTATGCCTATCAATACCGAATTGGAAAAATCATCGTGATTTTCAATTAACTGACGACATAAACGCTGTATGGTTATCTGAAACTTTTGACCGTCGAGCAGCGTAGGGTTTTGCATCGTGGGGTGGATTTGGGCAAAGGTAGTAATTTTTAGAGATTAGTTAAATAGTGATTAGAGATTAGTAATATTCTTATTTTAAAGACCCTCTCCATTGGAGAGGGTAGGGTGAGGCCACAAAAAAGCCCCGTCCGTTTCCGGACAGGGCATAAAGGATTTAATTTATCTAGCGTCTCAGCGCCGCGACAAACTCTTCAGAACTTCTAACGCTTTTTCGGCATCCTTTTTTGCTACAAAAATATGATCATGATAATAAGCTGCGATCACATTGCAGCTTATCAAATGTTTTGCAAGAACTGATGAGAATGCGGCTGTTAGTCCAACTGCTTCAAGTGATGAGTGTATAGTTAGGGTTATCCAGGCGGCAACATAAGTATATTCCAGGTTTAATCCATCAGCCGTTTCCTTTTTAAGTATAATGGTTATTCCTTCTTCTTCCTTAAATAATCCCAAAACATCTGCCAGGTCGATACCAATTAAAGTGCTTATAGTACAAAAAACATAGTCACCCTCATTTAGTTTAGGGGTCATATTTTTTAATAATGAAGTGATATCCGTTTCGCCGCTCATATTTTCAAATAATTGCTAATTAAAAAGCCCTTCCGACTAATCGAAAGGGCTTAAAGGATTTAATTTATCTAAAGCTTATTTAGCTTCTTCAGATTTTGCTTCTTCAGCTGTTTTCTTAACTTTTCTGGCTTTGCTTTCAGCACCTTCCATCTGTTCTTTCAGTTGGGCAAGTACGCTTAAGTCGCCTAAAGTTGATTTTTCAACCGAATCTTTCACTTTCTTCACCGCGTTAGTAGCTGCTTTAGCTTCTTTTTTGCGGCTTTCAAATTCCTGTACGCGGGCATCGGCACGGGCTTCTTCCCAAATACGTGAGTGTGAAATAACGATACGTTTGTTTTCCTTGTTAAATTCAATGATCTTGAACTCAGCAGCTTCTTCAGCTTTTAAGCTCTTGCCATCTTCCTTAACGATGTGTTTAACCGGCGCAAAGCCTTCAACACCATAAGGTAAAGCAACTATAGCGCCTTTTTCGGTTACTTTTAATACGGTACCTTCATGTATTGAATCAATAGTGAAGATGGTTTCAAAAGTATCCCAAGGGTTTTCTTCCAGTTGTTTATGACCTAAGCTCAGCTTGCGGTTCTCAACATCCAATTCCAGTACAACCACGTTTAATTTTTCACCAACTTTAGTGAATTCATTAGGGTGATTTACCTTTTTAGACCATGAAAGGTCAGAGATGTGGATCAATCCGTCAATACCGTCTTCCAGTTCAACAAACACACCGAAGTTAGTCATGTTTTTAACTGTAGCAACGTGGGTAGTGCCAACTGCATATCTCGCAGCAGCATTTTGCCATGGATCAGGCGTTAATTGCTTAATGCCTAATGACATTTTGCGTTCTTCGCGATCCAGTGTCAATACCTGTGCTTCTATCTCGTCACCAACCTTAAGGAATTCCTGAGGATTGCGAAGATTTTGTGACCACGACATTTCTGATACGTGGATCAAACCTTCAACACCCGGGATAATTTCTAAGAATGCGCCGTAATCAGCAACAGTTACTATGCGGCCTTTAACTTTAGAACCGATCTGGATCCCTTCGTCAAGGCTCTGCCAAGGATGCGGAGTTAATTGTTTTAAGCCCAGGGCGATACGTTTTTTCTCATCATCAAAGTCAAGAACAACAACGTTGATCTTCTGATCCAATGCTAAAATTTCTCTCGGGTGCTCTATACGTCCCCATGAAATATCGGTAATGTGCAGTAAACCGTCAACGCCACCCAAGTCGATGAATACACCAAAGTCGGTAATGTTTTTAACGGTACCTTCCAATACCTGGCCTTTTTCAAGTTTGGCCACAATTTCAGTTTTTTGGTTTTCCAAATCATCTTCGATCAGCACTTTGTGCGATACCACTACGTTCTTAAACTCGTGGTTGATCTTAACAACTTTGAATTCCATTGTTTTGCCCACATAAACGTCATAATCCCTGATAGGTTTAATGTCGATCTGTGAACCTGGTAAAAAGGCTTCAACGCCCATTATGTCAACGATCAAACCACCTTTAGTTCTGCTCTTCACAAAACCGGTGATGATCTCGTCATTATCCAATGCCGAATTAATTCTTTCCCATGATTTCTGGGTTTTTGCACGTTTGCGCGAAAGCACTAACTGACCGTTAGCATCTTCCTGCGATTCAACAAAAACATCTACAGTGTCACCGATCTTCAGATCAGGTGTATCACGGAATTCAGATAGCGATACTAAACCGTCCGACTTAAAGCCGATGTTCAGTACTACATCTTTACTGTTAACATTTACAACTGTACCTGTGATAATTTCGCCTTTGTTGATAGAACTGAAAGTGCCATCATACAATTTTTCTAATTTTTCACGCTCGGCATCATTGTAATTGCCAAATTTCTTGTCGTCAGCATCCCAGTCGAAATCTTCTGTAGCGGATGTAACTTTTGATTTGATCTCTTCGATCGAGATTGAATCAGCCTCTGATTCAATGCTTTCTTTTTCCTCGGTGGCTGTAACTACATCGAGTTCAGCTTCCTTAGCTTTTAATTCTTTTTCTGCTTCTTGCTTTTTTGCCATTAAATAAATTTTCTCCTTTTCCCGCAATATAATTGGGACTGCAAAGGTACGGATATATTTTTAGTTCAAAAAAAATATTTTACAGTTAAATATTGATTTTGAAGGCCTTTTGGTGAGAAAAACGACTGTTTGTAATTATTTTAGGTAATACCAGGTTGATCTGCCGCCTTTTTTTATCTGAAGAATGGCATATAAAATCCCTATTCCAACAAAACTTGCCATACAAACAAGTGGTTTTACCCCTATTTGAGAATTTATTATAAATCCAATTACTGTTGTTGCAAAAAGTCCGTAAAACCCATTTTTATTCCAACGGAATAGCATTATGGTGAATACAAGTTTCAATATTAGCAATATAATTAAGGCAACAAAAACGATAGAAGAGATTTTTAATATTTCCATTATCTTACTTGCTGCAAATAAATAAATTAGTATTCCCGCAGAACCTCCTATCATCATAAATTTCAGCCATCCTGTTACAAAACCATGCCTTTGCGGGATAGGTAAAATGGGCCTGTCGCCATTTATAAACGGCCTTTCTATTTCCCTAAAAGTATTTTCCTGATCTGGACTACTCATTAAATATTATGGATTTAATTTACGTTCAATCTCCTCAAATATATCCATAAAATCATCTTGCAGACCATCGCGGTAGGCTGCCAATACCCAATTCATTTTCCCTTCCTGTTCAGATGTAAAGGGATCGGTCCATACCCGCATACAAATTCTTTTTAAGGCGTAGGCTATTTGTTGCGTATCGGTATAGGTTTCCAGGTAGCGACTGCTTTTAAATTTTTCATAGAACCGGGCGAATACCGAAGTATCCTTTACGCCTGAGAAGGTTAAAAACTCATCTATTATTTGAGTGTCGCAGGAACCTAAATGCACATAAAACCCATCTACAGATACTTTATGGGTAATGATCAGCAGGTTATCCAACACCAATTCGAGCGCGATATGCCCCAGGAAAAAAGGTTTTACCGGCGAGCCCTCGATGGCGAGTACCAGCAAGTTTTTTAATTGATGGGAGCGTGTGGTAAAAAAGCTGGACGAGTGAAAGTATCGGTCGACCTCCAGGTGTTTTTGCCAGCCGGTGATGATGCTGTTTATTTCGGGGCTTTGATGCTGCAGTTTTTCGGGGTGGATGATGATGGTTTTATCTGCATTTTTTAAAAGATCGGGCATTACCGTACCTAATATATGGTAACAGTTCGTAGTGCTCCGATCGAAATAATAATGCGACAGAAAATTCATAAATACTCACCTTCAGGATAATTTATAGCTTAAAGTACGGAAAATAGTTTGGATTTCACCGATTTTTGAAAAAATGATTACACTGATTTGATTTTAAGATTACACCGATTTTGATTGTGATTGCACCGATTCTGATGTTTTATAGCTGATTTTTTTAAGGAAAACTACTCGGTGAAATCATTTAATAATAGGTGAAATCATATTATTATATATTTGCAGCTTTAAAACTATACGATGAATTTTGTTGAAGAATTACGCTGGCGGGGTATGCTGCATGATATTATGCCCGGAACTGAAGATTTACTGAATAAAGGGATGATGTCGGGCTATATCGGGTTTGATCCTACGGCGGATTCGCTGCATGTGGGCAGCCTGGCGCAGATCATGACGCTGATCCATTTTCAGCGGGCAGGGCACAAGCCTTATGCCCTGGTTGGTGGCGCTACCGGTATGGTGGGCGATCCTTCCGGGAAATCAGCTGAACGCAATTTATTATCAGAAGATGTTTTGCAGCATAACCTTAACGGTATAAAACAACAACTGGAGAAATTTCTTGATTTTGATTGCGGCGTAAACAGCGCGCAAATGGTGAACAATTACGATTGGTTTAAGGAATTTACTTTCCTCAATTTTATCCGTGAGGTAGGCAAGCATATTACTGTAAATTACATGATGGCCAAGGATTCGGTAAAAAATAGGATCAGCGGCGATACCGGCATGTCATTTACTGAATTTACTTATCAGTTGGTGCAAGGCTATGATTTTTATTATTTGTGGAAACATTATCAATGCGCCCTGCAAATGGGCGGTTCGGATCAATGGGGCAATATTGTTACCGGAACGGAACTGATACGCCGTAAAGATGCCGGGGAAGCTTACGCGTTGACCACCCAATTGATCAAAAAATCAGACGGCACCAAGTTTGGCAAAAGCGAGGGCGGTAATATCTGGCTTGATCCTGCAAAAACATCACCGTATAAATTTTACCAGTTCTGGCTTAATACCAGCGATGAGGATGCCAAAACTTATATCAGGATATTTACTTTGTTCGACAGGGAAGTAATAGAAACTTTAGAAGCCGAACATAATGCCGCGCCTCATTTGCGCACTTTGCAGAAAGCGCTGGCGATGGATATCACGATCCGCACGCATGGCGATAATGAATATACCAAAGCAATTAAATCATCCGAGTTCTTGTTTGGTAATACTGGTATAGAGTTTTTGGATGAATTAAATGCTGCCGAAGTGTTGGCTTTGTTTGAAGGTGTTCCTAATTATACAATGACCTTAGATGAACTGGCGCAAGGTGTTAATGTTGTTGAATTATTAGCCGCAAAAACATTGGTTTTCCCTTCAAAGGGCGAAGCGAAAAAGATGATACAGGGCGGTGGGGTAGCTATTAATAAAAATAAGATCGGCACGGCTGATGATGTTTATGATAGCAGCCATTTAGTTGGCGGCAAGTTCCTGGTAGTGCAAAAAGGCAAGAAAAATTATTTTTTGATTATTGCGGAATAAATTTGCGAATACGACAAAATGTATTTATTTTTGGATAAATGTCTGAAGAAAAATATAAAAAATATAAGGATAATCCAACTGCATCCAGTGTGGTTAGTGAGCCAATGGTAGCCTATGTTACTTCTGCACCGGTCCCGCCTTTTTATAATTTGTTAGGCGGTATTAAAGCCTCAAAATTCTCCAGTGATCAGGATATATTGCAGCTTACCAGGGATGGTTTGCCAAAGCGTATCCTGTTGTCATTGGCTAAAAAGATATCTTTAACGATACAGGAGCTGGCCAATATCATGCACATTTCTGAGCGCACTTTGCAGCGTTATGATGATAACGCCATCATCAAATCTGAATACGCTGAGAAAGCCATTGAGCTGGCGCGCCTTTATACCCGTGGTGAGGAAGTTTTTGGCTCGATGGATAAGTTCAAAACCTGGATGAAAACCCCAAGCCATATATTCAAGGGTGAGCCGCCTGTTTCCTTATTAGATACTTCCTTTGGCTTCAGTATGGTTTTCAAAGAGTTGGGCCGTATTGAGCACGGTATTTTTGCCTGATGTTACTTTATCGTTTGACAAGATGTGGCTATGCAAATGATTTGAGCGGAACAGGCGCAAGATTATACGGCGGTAGATGGAATAGCGAGGGACGATCAGCCATTTATTTAGCATCAAGTCGCTCATTAGCTGTATTAGAAGCTTTGGTTCATTTACCATCCACCAATATGCCGGACGAATTTTGTATGGTGACTATTGAAGCGCCGGATGATCTTGCTGAAATTGATGAAAAGCTATTGCCCCAGGGCTGGCAGGATTCTTCAGATCTGGACATTCTGCAACAAATTGGGAACAAATTTTTATTCGAAAAGAAAAACCTGTTGTTAAAAGTGCCCTCAGCGATAGTAAATGAAGAATATAATTATTTACTCAACCCAGCCCACACCACCGCGCAAAAAATTAAGTTGAAAAGCATAAAGCCATTTAATTTTGACAATAGACTTTTCAACAGCCCCTCTAAATCTCCCCCGGTAGGGGAGACTTTTGAATAAGTTTCTTTGTTTCCAAAATCTAAAGCCCTCCCTTCCGGGGAGGGTTGGGTGGGGCTGCTTAAAAATCGCTCAGCAACTCCAGTTTCTTATGGTTGTATTCTTCCTGTGAGATCAATCCATTATCAAATAACGTTCTTAGTTTTTTTAGCTTTTCAGTCAGTTCATCTTTTGGTGCTTCCTCATGATGAACCGGAGGGGCAACTACAACGGGTTCGGGCTGCGGTTCAGGAGTTACAGGTTGTGCTTGTAAGCCTGGGTTGGGTTCAAAATTAAATGAGCCGGACTCGGCACGTTTTTCTTCCAGATCACGCAGGCGGCGTGCCTCACGCTCGGCTTCTTTGCGTTCCTGGGCGTATTGGTATAGTTTGCGGCCCTGTACTTTTGGCAGGTAATCAACACCCATTTCGGCGCCATTGGTTGTTTTTACTGTAAAAACTGCGCCTATGATCTCTTCCTTGCTGAATACATCTACGATGTCTTTCCAAACGAAATCAATAAACTTTATAGAGAGGCCCAAATTGGCCGGTGTAAAAAACAAAACACGTTTATTGGTTAACGCGATACAATCAGGGAAAAGGTTTACCAAGGGTTTCTTCTGAGTAGCTATATAAATAATTTCCTCGCCGGTGGTCAACAGGTCAACTAGGCGGGTATATACTTTTTCAACCGCTTTAGGATCTTGCTGGTCGTTCAAAAATTTCTCGATCATGTTATATCAATTTGATGCAGGGGCAAAAATAGTAATAATCTGTTAGTTGTATATTAACGGTAAGTTGCATATTAAGTTTTAGGCGATCAGCAAATTGCAGCCGCGTATATCCGAATCATCAAAACGCCCTAATACCTCGAATGAGCCATCAACATAAACCTTCCCCAAATCTTGCGTGGCAATAAAAGAGCATGAGCTAATATTGGCGAGATCGATCACGTTAATACCACCGGTTTTTTCATTCCCTAAGCTGCTTATCGGGTCATTGGTATCACGAGTGATGATCTTCATCCAGGGCGGGCAATTAAATATCCCATTGCCTTTTGAGTAGGCTTGTGAGAGTAACTCCGTCATGCCATATTCTGAATGTATATCGTTAACGCCAAATCCATTGCACAAAGTTTGATGCAATTCCTCGCGTATCATTTCTTTACGACGGCCCTTCATACCACCCGTTTCCATTACGATCAGCTCCGGAAAATTAATTGGATAATGCTCCACAAAATCTAGCAAAGCAAAGGTAACGCCTATTAAAAGCGTGGGTTTTTTAGCCGCTTGCTGTTTCTTTAATTGCTGATATAATTCATCATGATTATACAGGTAGAAACCGCTGTCAGGATTGCCGGATCTTTTCACCAAATCTTCGGCCATATAGATCAGCGACGAGCCTTCACGCTCTAAATAGGATGGGAGCAATGCCAAAATGCAGTAATCCCGGATGTCGCCATAAAAAATATCAAATGCCCGGCGGAAACTCTCCTCATACCAGCTTACATCGGTAACCAGATGTTTGCTGTTGATCATTCCCGTAGTGCCCGAACTTGTAAATGTAGCCTGCACTTCATCAGGATTACTAACTATCAGGTGGGATTTAAAAAAGCTGATCGGCAGAAACGGGATACTTTCTACCGTATTTACCGCTTCAACATCAATTTTTAGATTCGTAATAAATTCACGATAAACCTCACAATTTTGAGCCTGGAAACAAAATACCTGCAGGGCTATATCCTTAAACTGCTGTTGATCGCTGATGGAAAATACTTGCTGTTTATCAGGCTTTATCATATCAGCAAAGATAAGGGAATGAACACTTAGGTGTAATTAATTAAAATGTTAACCATAAAACAAAATCTTATTTCAATGGTTAAGTAATAATTACACTATTTTACCTAAAGTAAAATATCAAAAAAACCAACCCCATGAAAACTTTAAAATTTCTAAAAGTGCCAATGATATTGAGTATCTCATTGATACTAATCTCATTGATGACGATGTCAGCATCAACTCCATATAAAGAAAATAAAAAAATTCAAAGTGTTATTACTGTATTGAACAATTATAACAAAATGAAAGGCATACCTCACGAATTGATCGAGAAGTACCAGGGAATAGTAATTATTCCAAAGATGATCAATGCTGGTTTTGCCCTCGGCGGAAAACGTGGTAAAGGTATTGCTATGGTTAAACTGGAAAATGGCAAATGGAGCGATCCTGTTTTTGTTACTTTGACAGGAGGAAGTGCCGGTTTACAGTTAGGCGTACAATCTGTTGACCTGGTATTAGTATTCAAAAATAAAGGTGTGCTTACTAAGGTTGAAAATGGCGACTTTACCATAGGTGGCGATATTTCTGCAACTGCGGGCCCTGTTGGAAGAAGTGCCACGGCCAGTACCGATCATAAGTTTGAAGCAGCGATTTATTCCTATTCAAGAAGCCGCGGTTTATTTGGCGGAATAAGTATAAACGGAACAAATTTATCGATAAATAAAGCCGAAGATGCTGATTTTTACGGCCCTAATATTTCATCGCAAAAAATATTTGAAATGGCAAAAAGTCCTGATGAATCAGTAAGGTTACTGAAAGAAACTTTGAATAGTTTATAAGTGTAAAATTCACTCATTCGAAAAAAGCCCGTCAACCGATGGGCTTTTTTTATAGGCACTCCCTATAAGTGTTCAGAAGATGAGTTTTCTTTTATAAATATCGCGTAGGGTGTCATGCTGAAGCACTCGAAGCATGCGGGCAAAGGCCTTTACGCTGTACATAACCGCTAATCCATAGTTCGCGATGTCCAACGCACATGCTTCGAGTGCCTCAGCATGACACCCTTTTTTGATCTTCGAACACTTATGGTAGTCACCCGATCTTATTTATTGTTTAAAACTTACAGTTGATTGACACAAACAAGCAGGCGATTTTTGAGTTTTGATAAAGCTATTTAGAAATTAGACAAAATGAAGAAATTGAAATTTGTAATACTGCCGTTGATGTTATGCTTCGTTATTGTACTTACATCCTCAACACCAATAAATGGAGATAAGGAAACGGAAAGAATACACAGCGCTGTAAATGTGTTAAAGGAATTTGGTAAGATGGAAGAGAGCATCCCTCATGACCTGATCGCTCAATACCAGGGAATTGTGATCATCCCGAACCTGATCAATGCAGGTTTAGGCATCGGCGGTAAAAGGGGGAAGGGTGTAGCCATCGTAAAGTTGGATGATGGAACCTGGAGCGACCCTGTTTTTATCACCTTTACAGGTGGCAGCATCGGTCCGCAAATTGGAGTACAATCTATCGACCTGGTGCTTGTATTTAAGCATAAAGGTGTATTGGCAAAAGTAAAAGATGGCGATTTTACCATCGGTGGCGATGTGTCAGCTGCTGCAGGCCCATTCGGAAGGACATCATCGGCCAATACCGATTATAAGCTGCAGGCGGAAGTTTATTCTTATTCGCGCAGTCGTGGTTTATTTGCCGGTATCAGTATCAATGGCTCAAATTTAGGCATTGATAAAAGTGCCAACACTAATTTTTACGGATCGGATATCAGCTCGCAGGATATATTTGGCATGTCAAAAAGTACCGCCGAATCGGTACAATTACTGAAAGCGACCTTGAAAAGTTTATAAGATATTAGGTTAGCTTATTGTACCACGGCATCAAAGGCGCTGTTCAGTATTTTACCATCGCGTTTCATTTGTACCCAGATGCGGTAATTGCCAGGGCTCGGAAACGCGTAGGGAAAAGTAACCATACCATCCATGTGATCTTTGTTCATACCGGGCATAGCCATGCCTTTCATATTGGCATTTAAATAGGCGTTGCGTTCGTCCTCGCTCATTGATTTGATATGGGCGGTCAACCGGTCTATACTATCTCTGAACGCTGTTGGGTCGGGCAGTTTTGGGGCCTTTCCGTTCCCATTTATACGGTTAAGGATAATTTCCTGCGAAGCCATGGAATAACTGCCCACCGGGTGCAAATGAATATATACCGAACCATCATCCTTCATGATCACGGCATGGCCCATCATCCCCATATAGGGTTGTAATTTAGCAGGATTGCCCGAAGGATCTTTTATGGAAAAAGTAAGTGGATATATCTTATTGGCTTCAAAAGGTGTGTTGGCCGCGTGCTGCCAGGTTGCTGTAGAGCCATCGGCAAGCTTCATTTCTGTGCCGGGTTTGCCGCAGATCAGCACTTCCTTACCGGTGTAAGGATTTTTATTATCGGCTATGGAATTGGAGATCACATAGGTATCATCAGGGTCGCTGTATACTACCTGGTTGCTGTTTGATACGTTTTGCGCGATAGGTTTGGCAGGTATATCTACGGTGTCACTTATGGTTTCTGCAAAACCATTCCAGCGCACGATGTCACCAAATACCAAATAACGGCCTGAAGGTAAGTCGGGGAGTGGCGCGAGGTAATCAATACTGTCCTTCCGCAAGGGGTGCAAATGGGCGAATACATCATCCGTTTTCTCGCGTATCAAAAACAAGTGCATTAGTTTACCGTGATCAGGCACGATATAGCTCATGGATTCATCATTTTTTCTCAGCCATGCCGAATCGATATTGAGCTGTAATACCATTTGCTTCCCGTTCATCAAAATGCTGGTATGCGCCAATGGCGGTTTATACATAAACCGGCGGTACTTGCTGCTCCATGCGTTCCACCACGCGGAGCCGCCATATAAAATAAGGAACAATATAATGGAGGTAACCCCCATCGCTATATACTTCTTCCTTTTTGAAGCTTTAACATCAGAGCCCGGTGCTATCACGCCATCGGATACGCTGGCACCGATAATGGTGATCATCAATACTACCAAAAGCAGGCCTAACCCAGCCAATTGCCAGTCGAGCGAGGCAGGCATTTTTCTTTGAGCCGTGGATACTGCCATAACCGGTATAATAGCCGAGCCTTTGCCCAGCGGGCCATCTACGGTTATGCGCATACTGGCAACCCCTCTTTGCATCAGCCAAACCACACATTGGTATTGACCGGGCGTGCCTTTAACCGGTAAAGCTTCATCTGATTTAGGCGAACCTTTGTCCCCTGCGTACCAATATACAGGTTGGATCAAAACATGATCCACCTGCTGATTATCAATATAAACGGAAGCATTAGCCGTGCCTGGGATAACATCAGGAGGGGTGATGTTGACCATAATGGTATATGGCCCGGCTTTGCCCTGGTAAATTACTCCCGGACTGCCCACATGAGCAAATGAAGAAACGCTTATCAGCAATAAACTGATAATGAGGATAAATCTTGTCAGCCTCATCTTTGCACCCTTTTCATCCAGCCACCCCATTTATAACCAACAAAGCCGGATAATACCGCCAGTATTGCCGCTATTGACATGCCTTTCACCAGGGTAAAACCGGTATCAATATAATCAGGATAGAAGGCATATCGATAGGGCCAGTCGGGGTTTGCGCCGAAATACCAGGAGTAAGAACCAAAGAACCAGTTACGTGCCAATGGCGATGTATGCAAAAACCCGCCAAAGTTCCATTGAACGATGAAGAATATCAGTAAAAACAATAGTGATGCTAATATGACTTTGATATAGGCTTTTTGATTTTCAAACTTGATAAACACCCAATCGATACCCAAAGCGGGTAATGCAAGCAATAATGGGAAATGAAAGGGCTGATAATGGTCAAAATGGTTCAAAACCGGGCCAAGACGGGGCGTGGCGGGGAACAGCGGCAGTATCCATACCATCGCGGCCGCTACAAACATATATACGCCAGCCGTTGCGGTGGCCGACCAGCGCATTTTTGCGGCGCGGGCAACCGCGATCAGGAACAATGGAAATAATATCCCTCCTACAATGTAGCAGATAGAACTATGTGAGCGGGCCTTATTCAGATATTCAGAAAACAAGCCGTATATGCTGGAAAGCAATAAACCCGATGCGATAACAAACAGCCAGTTGTGCATGGCCTTACTGCCGCTTTTAGCGGCATGTGATGATGATAATACCGCTACCATGGCCCCAAACTGGATCATCATCATGCCCATAGCCAGTAAAGTATGCGGGGGCGAAAGGATAACTACATCAAGGCCGTAGGTATTGTGCCACCAGTCGTCAAAAGGGGCGGAGGTGAGCATGGCTATGGCTCCCCATACACAAAACATGGCACCTATAGGCCCATAAAACACGCCCCAGAATTTTACGCTGGATTGTTTTTCAATATCGGTGCCGAAAAATGTGGTATGCAGAATCTGGTAGGCTGAAAATAAACCTGCCAGTATGGCCCCGAGGTAAATAACATCATGCGGCGGGGCAAGCAAACCATCGCGGCCAATGCTGGTATGCCACGAAATATCCCAGTTGAGACCCACGATAATGCACAGCGATGAAAATACGCTGGCATACACATAGGGCTGTATGGCCCGTTCAGTAGTTACAGCCTTTTGCTGCTTAGCATCAATATCCTTGTTTATATAAATTGCGGCATCCATAAATTAGGCGGTCTTTAATTCGACATAAATTTAAAAAAAATCTTGTTATTCTTATTGCCTGGCACCAGACGTTCCTACGGAACGTAAAAACAACATTTATATATTTTCTACCAACCAGCCGTCCCGAAGGGACGGTTTTTACATGATGATCGTCCCTTCGGGACGGCTGGTTGGTAGAAAAAATGACCATCAGGAAGGGGCGTTCCATCGGAACGCTTGATGAGAATGCGACAATTTGAAATGTACCAGCTGATCTGTGATCAGGTTTTCAATGCTTTCTTCAGCAACACCCCTGACAACGCTGACAGACCACCCACAAGGCCACCAATCAATGCTGTAACCAATAATATTAATATCCAATGAGGTAACTGGAACAATTGGGCAACACGTTTAGCCAGCATGTTATCATTAGGTATGCTTTTAAGCAGGGCCAGTATGATCCAGGCCGCAGATACCCCACCGAAGCCCGACCAAAACGATTGCCGCGATGTTTTACCCAAAAATAACGCAGCTAAAAAAGCCATAATAGCCACTAACCACCAGGGCAGAAAAAAACCGCTGATAAAGGATAGGATAAGGATGATGAGGAATAACATTTACTTTTTATTAAGTTTTCTTGTCATTCCGATTGCGCAGCGAGGAATCTTATAAAATTTGCACGGCGAATATGCCTGGCGTATAAGTTCCCTCCGCCTTCGGCGAATCGGGATGACATAATTTTTAATTTATTTGTTCAATATTAATGTCGATTTAATCTTTCCGGGATTTTCATCAGGCGATTGCAAAAACAGCAACTCATTCAGTTTTCCGTCCTTCCACGTTTCAAATAGATCTTGATAATAAAAGCTTCCGGGATTACCTGATTCGCCGCCGGGGAAAATACCATAGCCCTTTACCTGCGGCCCCATTTGCACCACCATGCGCCAGGATGGGCCATTGCCACCCTTCAATGCGTTTATTACGGCACCTGCACCGCCAGCCGCAAATGGCCCGGTACCAAAACCCGGTAAATTAGCCAGATGGTTAATATGGCTATCCTTGATGTTACCCCATTCCCATTTTTCGCCCGGCTGGCCATATTTGTGCAGCATTTCGTCGGCAATTGCTATGAAGGATTGCTGCACAATATCAGCACAGGTTTCTTTAGCAGGCGTATTAATATTATCAAACCATTTTGAATCGGGTTCTTTGATAAGTAATTCTTCCGTGCGGTCAATCGATGGGGGATTCAACAGCATTTTTTTATCGTAGAACTCATCGCCCCAGGTCATATCATAAAATTTTAGCCACCAATTGTTAAATATGCTTGCACCCATTGAGTTTGCGGCAAAATGCATATCCCATTTTTTAACGATATGGAACACTTTCAGCTGATCTTTGTCCAATTTGGAGGAATCCAGGTATTTGAAAAATGACGGCAGTACATCATGCGCACGCATACTGTAATCGTCCATTTGCATTATACGCATGCTATCCACTGTCGCTTTTTTCATCCCGGTAAGCAGGTCGTTTATCCGCTTGCCGCGGTCATAAGGGCCAAACTTCCAGTTGATATAATAGGGATAGGTTGGATCGGTAGATGATTGATTAGCGGAGCTGACAAAGCCACGTGGTGGGTTTTTAACAGTCGGGTTTTGATCAAAAGGTATCCAACCCTGCCAGTCGTTCGCCGGGTCGCTGCCATCCAGTATAAATTTGCCCTGATCCCTAAACTTAAGCGGGAGTTTGCCGTTGGGAGTTATGGCAATATCCTGATCACTGCAGGCGAAAATAAAATTTTGAGCAGGGGCGGTAAAATAAGTTAAAGCCTTGCGGTAATCTGCATAGTTCTTACCCCGATTTAGCAGGTAAAAAGTCATAAACTCGTCCGATTCATCATGCGCTACCCAACGCAGTGCATCACCGACAGGTATATTACCTGCGCCACTCTTTGGTTTTTTGTCGGCACTTTCATATACAACCGGGCCATGATGGGTGTATATCACCGTATCATAAAAAGGCTTTTGCCCACGTATATTGATCACTTCAACGCGCCTGGTTGTTTTGTTCCATTTATTATTGTACCAGTATTCATTTTTGCTGTTGTCTTTGAAGCGCACCTGGTACCAATCCAACACATCAGCATCTACATTGGTAACTCCCCAACTGATCTTTTGGTTATACCCGATCACTACACAGGGCGCGCCTGGTAAGGATACCCCGTAAACATTTACCGTTGGTGACGACATTTGCAGCTGGTACCAGATAGAAGGGAAGGTTAAATTCAAATGCGGGTCATTAGCCAAAATAGGGTAGCCCGAGGCTGTTTTACTGCCGCCAAGCACCCAGTTGTTACTACCGATCTCCGGCGCCAGCTCTTTGGTTTTGATATTATCCGTCATTTGGGCGATAAAGCCTGCGGATGGTTTTGGGATAGGCAGCGGCTTGAAATCCCATTTAGTACCAACAGGGATAATTGGGTCTTCATGGAAAGGATAATCAGGGAACAGGTCGTTTATAGCCGCCGCGCCAAACTTTTTAAGATCATTGGTCATGGCAAACTGGTCTGATCCCCCGGCCAGTGTTTCGGACATTAGTTTAAGCAGGTAGGCGCAGTTGATGGGTTTCGATTCTTCCGGGGCGTAATCCAGCAGTTTAAATTCTATAGGGTAATCGCGTTTGGAAAGATGGCGGATGTAATTATTTACCCCATCGGTATAAGCCTCTATTATCAATTTTATTATGGGGTCTTTCATCATCCCTTTTACAGTATTCTCAGCACCATACACCATACCCATCCGGCGGTGATAGCGGTCGATATCCAACGCCTTTGGCCCGGCAATTTCGGCCAGCCTGCCTGATGCGCTCCGCGTTTGGATATCCATTTGCCACAGGCGGTCGCGGGCGGTTACATATCCCTGGGCATAATAAAGATCGTGGTCGTTCTCTGCAAAAATATGCGGGATGTTATGCTCATCATATTTGATGATCACTTTGCCTTGCAGGCCATCCAGTTTTAAAGTTTCTGATCTAAGATTATCCCTGCTCTCGGCATTTTGCCAGAAGCCATCCGAAGGACTTAAAAATTTCCCGAGCGGCGGTGCGTCCCCAAATTTGGTTTGTAATGCCCATAGCAATGCCAAAGTGATTGCGATAGAAAATAAGGCTTTGAAGAGTTTCACAAGGTTGAATTGATACCACTAAGATACGAAGAAAAAGGCAATATATTGCTATCAACAGGTTTGAAACTGTCATATTTTTTTATAATTTTATTGTATCAATCCATTTAAAATCAAAATGTTAAATAAACATTAAAATAATATGAGCGCAGAAGAGATCATGACTGAACTGCAATCACTCGGTAGTGAAAGCATCAAAAAGATACTTTTAAAGCATGGTATAAAAGAACCGTTTTTTGGTGTAAAGGTTGAATACCTAAAGGTGATCCAAAAGAGGGTCAAAGTAGATTACCAGTTGGCTAAGGAACTGTATGCCACAGGTAATGCTGATGCCATGTACCTGGCCGGATTAATAGCCGACGATGAGAAAATGACCAGGGACGATCTGCAAACCTGGGTTAAGCAGGCCTTATCCAACAACATCAGCGAATATACAGTGCCCTGGGTTGCTGCCGGCAGCAGATATGGATATGAACTGGCGATGGAATGGATCGACAACAAAGAGGAACACATAGCCGCCTCGGGTTGGGCGACATTGAGCGGGTTAGTCTCCTTAAAGAAAGATGATGAATTAGATATCCCTGCATTAAAAGCGCTGCTGGCAAGGGTAGCGCAAGCTATTCATAATGCCGCTGATCGCGTACGCTATCAAATGAATGGGTTTATAATCGCTGTTGGGGCTTATGTAATCCCATTAACGGATGACGCTGTCTCTACCGCGTACCAGGTAGGAACAGTAACAGTTGATAAGAATGGAACAGCCTGCAAAGTACCGGAAGCCGCCGATTATATCATGCAAATAAATAATAAAGGGTTATTAGGGAAAAAGAAAAAGATGATAAAATGTTGATACGATTTAGGGATTGTATGGATTTAAAAAATCATATTAATTCTGCCAATTCCTAAATCGTGTTTTATTGACGTATTACTAATTTAAACCTGCTTACTCCATAACTGTTGGTATCGGCTTTGTAAATATTAAAGGCGTAATTTTTATTTTGTCTGTAATCGAGAGAGTCTTTTTTATACTTGTCCATTAGCCATATATGATAAGAAGCGGGTATGGATTTCATGGTCACCATGTATAATGCATAAATACCATCTTGTTTAGCGCTTACTTTAAGGCCTATTGTAAGCCCTTTATTGGTTAGCGGCAGTGTGTTGATAGCCAACGGTATATTATTGCTTGATAAACTCGACAGGCTTACCATCCCAAATCCCTGGAAAGTAGGGGCATCGTATAATGGAGAATAAGTTGTGCTGGCACCTGGTTTGAAATTGATCAAAATATTATCTGTATTTATAGAATCCATACCCAATTGAAGGCGCAAATAACCGGTAACATTGTTACCTGCAGTATCCGGAGTTAAAACCTGGGTTGAAGTAACAGTTTTAGGC